>JAAYMJ010000294.1 GCA_012521455.1 Clostridiaceae bacterium | reverse complement strand
TACCGACCCCGAGCCCCTGCCTGCGGGCCACCCCTTATGGGACGCAAAAAACGCGGTCATAACCCCCCATATTTCAGGTTGGTTCCACTTAAAAGACATACTTGAAAAGATCATTGATATTTCAGTAGAAAACCTAAAACGCTTTAAGCAGGGCGGGGAACTTATAAATATAGTGGACCCGAAGACGGGATACCGCAAAAGCTGACGGAAAAACTTTATGAAAAAATCCTCCATATATAAAACATATGGAGGATTTTACATTTACTTTTTCAAATAAAAAAGCCCACAAACTACAGTTTGCGGGCTTGGTGCGGATAGAGGGACTTGAACCCCCACGCTTGAGGCACTAGATCCTAAGTCTAGCGCGTCTGCCAATTCCGCCATATCCGCATAGCTCCAATCGACGTTTATAAATATAACACGCTTTTTATTCTTTGTCAACACTATTTTTTAAAAAATTTTTATTTTTTTATTATTATTTTTATTGGTTTTTTCCCAAACCTATTCATGACAAAATCAAGAAAACCCTCCAGAGTATTCCAAAGGGCAAAAACACAAATTCCGTTCCCAAAAACCAAATTAAAACTTTTATATCACCGCTTTATTTCGTTATAAACTTCCCTTTTAGGAACGCCCAATTCCTGCGCCGCGGCTTTTATCGCCTCTTTTTCGCTCAAGCCTTTTTCCAAAAAATGCTTAACAAGCTCACTTGCGGATAAATCCTTCAAGGGGCTTTCGTTATTTTCCTCCCTGCACCCTTCAACAACCAGCACAAATTCCCCTTTAGGCGGGTTTTCACTAAAGTATGATATAGCCTCGCTTAATTTCATTCTCAAGGTTTCCTCATGGATTTTCGTAAGTTCCCTTGAAATTGAAATATTCCTTTCACCGAAGGCTTCATACATGTCTTTTAGTGTTTTTAACAGCTTATGGGGCGCCTCATAAAAAATCATGGTGCGCTTTTCGTTCTTTAATTCAGAAAGCCTTTCCGACCTGCTTCTCTTATTCACCGTCAAAAACCCCTCAAAAGCAAACCTTCCCGTAGGAAGGCCCGACACCACCAAAGCCGATAAACACGCGCTTGCCCCAGGGATTGGTATTACATTTATACCGTTTTCAACGCACAACTTTACCAAATCCTCGCCGGGGTCGCTAATGGCAGGGGTTCCCGCGTCGGATACAAGGGCGATGTTTTCCCCGCTTTTTAGCTTTTCCACCAAATACTTTCCCTTTTCAAAGCGGTTGTGCTCAAAATAGCTGGTCATGGGCTTTTCAATCCCAAAGTGGTTTAGGAGTTTTAAGGTATGGCGGGTATCTTCCGCGGCAATTAAGTCCACGCTTTTTAAAACCTCAACCGCGCGGAATGTGATATCATCCAAATTCCCAATGGGAGTTGCCACAATGTATAATGTACCGCTCATATTCATCCTCTTTCACAGATAAATTCTAAATACTCCTTGGTGTAGGTGTTGTCCTCATTGTAAATCACAAGGGGGGGAAGGGTGTGAAGATATGGTTTTGCCCCCTTCATTCCTTCAATTAAAACAAGGTTTGGCGCCTTGTTAATTTTGGGGATTACATATTGGAGTTTTTTTGGCTCTAAATTGTATTTTCGCATATAAACAAAAATATCACAAAGCCGCTCGCATTTGTGAATAAGATAAAGCCTTCCCCCGAAGCGGAGGATTTTTGAAGCGCTCAAAATCACATCCTCAATTGTGCAAAAAACCTCATGGCGGGCAGCCTTAATTGCTTCATCCCCGTTTTGGAACCCGCCCCCTTGGTTCATGTAAGGGGGGTTGCAGGTCACCACGTCGACGGTTTTTCCCTTAAAGATTTCGGGCGCGTTTATAATATTATCATTTATTATCGTAATTTTATCCATAAGATTGTTAAGCTCAACGCTGCGTTTTGCCATGTCATATACTTCCGGG
>JAAYMJ010000293.1 GCA_012521455.1 Clostridiaceae bacterium | reverse complement strand
ATGAATAATAATATAATGTTTTTCATTTATTGTCAATAGTTTTTGCGAGGGGAGAACAACGCCCCTACTGCAACATAAAGAAAGGGGGATGATTTAATGGCTGATAAACTAGGGATACTTATAAATACCATATTAAATGTTAAACAAGAAAATTTACAAAAGCAAATAGATTCTGTTGCAAAAAAAGTAAAAATCTTAAACCACGAATTGACTTTGATGAGGCAGTTATTACTAAATTTAAAAATAAATCCATTATAATAAAACTAACAATATATTTATGAACGGAGGGCAAAAATGAAAAAGCAAACCGCAATAATTTTGGTATTTTTGTTGGTTATTAGCTCAATATGCATGGAATCTTTCGCCCAAAGTGTTTACCCGGCTTTTACTGTTGACTATTCACAAAAAAGCGGCCCCTTAAAACACGGCGCGGCAGGGTTTTTGTATGGGTTAGGAAGCGACAATTCCCCATATATCAACACCCTCACCCCCCTAAAACCCCACACCGCCGTGCAAAAAGCGCCCGACGGGCTTCAGCACCCAACAGGGGATGTTTTGGACACCGCCAAAACCTTTATCTATTCCGGCGGCAAATATGTTCAAATATACCTTCAGGACATCTACGCCCTATGGCCCTATGAGTATACTTCCTTTAATGACTATTTGGAAAAAATCAGGGAAATGGTGCCAAAAATTAAGGCACTGCGCGAAAGCGACGAAAATTTCACGGGCAAATTTGTCTACATACCCTTCAACGAACCCGACGGAATATGGTATCAAAACATAAATTCAAGTACTTCAGTTCAAAACACCTTCAACCAAAACTGGCTTTCCGCTTACACTTTGATAAAAAGCCTTGACCCAGACGCGTTAATCGGGGGAATCAGCTTTGCGTCCTACCAATCCAACGCCTTTGACAGCTTTTTAAAGTTTTGTTCTGAAAATAACTGCTACCCTGAAATTATCACATGGCACGAACTTCAAACGGACAAGCTCAATTCCTTTGCGTCCCACCTTTCCCATTTCAGAAGCTTAGAACAAAAGTACAATTTGCCACGTCGTGAGATTGTAATAAACGAATACGCCCCACAGGACCATGTAAGCGTGCCGGGGAAACTTGTAAACTGGATTGCGCTATTTGAAGAAAACAAAGTCTCCGCCTGCCTTCCCTACTGGCACAACGCCGGCAACTTAAACGACCTTGCCGCGGACAATAACGAGCCAAACGGCGCGTGGTGGCTTTATAAGTGGTACGGGGACATGAGCGGGGAGACCTTAAAGGTTGAAAGCTCCACCGACCGCACCCAGCTTTACGGCCTTGCCTCCCTTGATGAAAACAAAAAGGTTTCAAACATCATATTTGGCGGAATTGGCGGAACTTCCAAGATAGTTTTAAAAAACCTAGACAAAACCCAGTCCTTTAAGGACGCAAAAGCCGTAAACGTAAAAATTGAAGCCACCCATTGGACTGCGTTCCACGGGGTCAGCATGGAGCCTGAAATTGTGCAAATGGGCACATATAAGGTAACAGGGGGTGAGGTTATAATCACCCTTGAAAACATGGAAGAGTACAGCGCCTATAACATCACTGTAACAAGCGCGAATGAAGCGGACGAAACAGGCGTGATTTACAACGGAAGATGGAGAAAGACCTACGAGGCGGAAAACGCAACGCTGGTGGGAAGGGCCTCAAAAACCAGCGACCCGTGGACATACGCAAAAAGCGGCGGGTACCGCGTAAACATGATGGACTCCCAAAATGACGGCTTTGACATGAAGGTGAATGTCCCTATGACGGGGCTTTATAAAATGGACATTGTATATGGCAATGGCTTCGGGCTAAATACGTCCGATACCACCAAAAACAACCCCCAAACCGTAAAACATACACTTTCCATTGACAATTCCGAGCCTAAAATTTTAGTTTTGGAAAATACCTTGCGCTGGCAAATGTCAGGGCTGTATTCCGAATACATTTACCTTACAGAAGGCGGGCACACCCTCTCCTTCAGGGGCGCCCTTGACACACCCCAGGGGGCGTCAATGGACTGTGTGACATTAACCTATGTGGGAAAAGACATGCCCGTATTTGACAAAATCTATGAAGCGGAACTTGCGGACTTTAACACCCTAAACGGGAAAACCCAAACCCCCGTTACCACCAAAACCGAAATCCCGGATTATTCAGGCAGCGGCTATATCACAGGATTGAATGAAGAAAGCGTGCCTGACGGTTGCGGGGTCAGGTTTACCGTTGTCGTGGACAAGGGGGGGCTTTATAATTTAAGCCTAAGGTATAATTCCCAAAATGAAGGGCAGTTTAATATCTATCTTGACAACAACGCCATTACCCTAAACAATAAATTAACCGAACTTCCCATAAAAGCAACACCGGGTTGGGGCCTTGCCACAAAAACTGTATACCTTCAAAAAGGCATAAACATTATTGACATTGACTCAACCGCAGACTGCGCCCTTGATTATTTAAGGGTTAAAAAAGCAGCTGACGATGAATATAAAACACAAATCGAGGCAGAAAGCCAAACTTTAGACGGAAACGCAAAAATCACAAATAACGCCTACGCGTCAGGGGGCTCCTATGTTTCAAATATCCAAGGCGGCACAAATGACGCTTTAACCTTAAAAGTAAATGTGGATAAGGCGGGATTATACAAGCTTGAAATCTACCATTCAAACGGCGAGCT
>JAAYMJ010000292.1 GCA_012521455.1 Clostridiaceae bacterium | reverse complement strand
TACGGCTATGTTAAAGGAAGACCCCTCATTGGCGTAACCTTGAGGGAACTTAACAAACAGCTTGCGTACTACAACGACCTCCCCGTAAGCGAAGGCCTATATGTGGTTGACGTTGCCCCGTACAGCGGCGCGGAACTTGCGGGAATTCAAAGAGGCGACATCATTGTTAAATGCAACGGTGAAAAGATTAAAACTGTTAACCAGCTTAACGCAATCCGCGACAAACACAAAGCCGGGGATACCCTTGAGCTTGAAATAATCCGCGACAACCAGACCTTAAAGGTTATGGTAAAACTAACCGAGGAAAAGCCGGAACTTGAAAATTAAAATAAAGCAAAAAACCCCTCTGCTTGAGGGGTTTTTTGTATAAAAATACTGTAAGCTTTTTTTATAACATAAGGTTGTAAATGTTTACATACTTTATTATAATGGTATTAAACAACGGGGTTTTTTAAAAAGGCAGATAAATATTAAGAAAGGTGAAACTTTTATAGTTTTTTTAGCGTCATATATATAAAAGAAAATTTTAGGAGGAATTTTTATGAAAAAAATCTTATCCTTAGCGCTGTCGTTAATAATGATTTTTTCAGTATTGGTTGTTTTTGCAGACGACGCCAGCCAAATGCAGGAACTACTGGTCTATGTGAAATCCAAAATAGAGGTGCCAAGCGAATTTTCCGAATTTAATACCAATTATTACGAAGATAAGAACTTGGGAAGAAAGGAATGGAGTTTTAACTGGAATAAGCCGTCAGAGGCAGGAAGCTATGGGTATTTGTCCGTTTCAATTGACGAGGACAAAATCATAAAAAGCTATTCAAAGTATACATATGACGATAAAACAAGGTATGATGGCAAAAAGCTAAACTTGCTTTCGGTGGACGAAGCAAAGGATATTGCGGTAAAATTCTTTGAAAAGCTAAATCCCTCCCTTGTTGGCGAATTTGATTTTTCAACCACCGACTATTTTTACATTGGGGATCAAAACTATACATTCACCTTCTTCAGGCGACATGAAGGGTTAAAACATTTGGACAATTCCTTATCCATTGATGTAAACGCAAGAAGCGGCGAAGTTACAGGAATGTATTTAACCTATGAGCCGAAAATTGAGTATGAAAAAATCGAAAATGTGGTTGATATAAAAGATATCTTATCGAAAATTAAAAACGGAAAAATCACCTTAAGGTATCTTCCCGTATACAATTATGAAGACGGAAGCGTTACCGCAAGGTTGGTATATTCCGCAGACAGTATTTTAATTGACGCAAAAACCGGGGAGGATTTTAAATCCGACACCTACTACGGATATGGAGGAGGCTACGGGGATTACAGGTTTGATGAACAAGCCAAGGTGACGGATTCGGGCCTTACCCCGCAGGAACTTGCGGAAATTGAAGAAGTTTCAGGGCTTTTGCCAAAAGATGAGGTTATTGAAATAATAAAAGGAATTAAAGAGCTTTCAGTAGATGATACTTATGAGCTTTCCGACATAAATTTGTATACTTATAAAAGAGGGAACCAAAAAGAATACACCTATGATGTTTCCTTTGTTCAAAAGGATGACAAAAAGCCCGATTATGAATGGGCAAGGGCATATTTCAGCGTTGACGCGAAAACAGGCTTGCTAAAGAGTTTCTACGCTTACTCCGACGCTGACTATTACGGTGACAGAAAGGATTCCAAAAAGGAAAAGAACTTCCTTCCTGATGAAAAGCTTGAAGAAATCGCGGCAAACTTTATAAATACCTACTACAAAGAAAAAGCGGACAAAGTAAAATATAAAAAACAGCCCGATGATCAATATACCATACAATCTGAACGGAAAACCCTTTATTTTGTAAACATTGTAAACGGTTTAGAGTTTGAGGCAAACACCATTAATTTCACACTAAATAGAGAAACCGGCAAAATCACCGCAATAAATTATATCTGGTATGACAATGTTAAGTTTGAAGACCCCAAAAACGCAGACAGCACAGCGGCAGACGCCCTAATCGAAGCCCTAAAAGTTAATCTTGCGTACATCAGCGCCGGATACACAGGAAAGCTTGTTTACACAAAAACTTCAAATGTTCCAGGAATCATTGACGCAATAAGCAAAAAGCTGTTGTATTTTAACGGTGAGGAATACAAAGAAACCGAAGGAGTAAAACAATATAAGGATTTGGAAGGCCACTGGGCGAAAGAATATATCGAAAAGTTATCCCAGACAGGAATAATTTTTGACTCCGATGAATTCAGGCCCGATGATAAGATTACCCAAAAGGATTACCTTGAGCTTGTTATGCAGGCAACCAATTATTATGTGGCCCCAATCCCGTATGATGTAATTTATCAATTCGCAAAACAGTCAAAGTTAATTGAAGTAGAAGACCCCGACGGCGAGTTAACCAAGGAAATGGCGGTAACAATTCTGCTAAAAGCTGCTGGATATGAAAAAGTAGCG
>JAAYMJ010000291.1 GCA_012521455.1 Clostridiaceae bacterium | reverse complement strand
GCCTTCCCTCGGCTCGTGAACATTCCACGGGATATAGGTCTCAACGGTATTAAACCCGCAGGCCTTAAGCTTTTTGAGGCTGTCTTCCCAATACTGGGGCATTACGCGGAAATAGTGGATTGCCCCTGAAAAAATCCTTATTTTTTCCCCGTCTTTGTAAAACGCGTCTTTAATTTCAAACTTCATTTCCATACTCCTTTATAATGTTATATTTACAACTTTATCAAAATAATAAATTGTAACTTTATCTTCCCCGACTATTACTTCAGGAGGGTTGTCCAAGTGCTCTTCCCTGTCCTTTGACGTATCCCCAAGCACCGTGCATACAAGCTTATGAACCCCTTTTTCCAGCCTTTTTGTCAATGTGGGAAGCACGCTTCTTGAAAAGAGCACGTTGGTGTTTGATTCCGGCCAGATTATTTCGGCCTTTCTTGCGCCAAACACATCACAAATCGCGCTAACCCCCCATTCCTGCTCGCAAATTGCAACCGGGCCTTCCGCTTTTACCTTTTTATAGGACATGGGCTTTTTATTGTATTCGGTGGCAATTGCGAATCCCCCTTCGGCGGTGTCAATCTCATACTGGGTGTCAATGATATGGATTCTTACATGCCACGGGCAGAAGGGTACGATATAGGATTTAACCGAAACCCCCCTAAAGGGTTCCCACAGGGAGTAGGTATAGTCATCAAAAACCTTATAATCCAAACATCCGTATCTTGCGCGGTAGCGCCCGTCGCAAAGGGATACCGCCAACATATTGTCATAGGCGCCCTGCTTTAAATTCAAATTCCCTTTTGGAACGCTAAATCCAAACTTGTTTGAATAAACAAATTTTTCATATTTAGCGTCAGCATGGGCATGCTCGTGGGAATGCTGCCCCGACACAAAGGCTTGGATTTGTTCTGAGTCCTTTGTCCTTTCAATTATCATTCTCGCGTGCTTTTGCACCGACTTTTCCGGTGTGGAAAGGGGCGCTTCTTCCGCCTGCCAGAAGGGGTGTTCTTCTAAAAGGGCCAAAACCAGGAAGGATTTTAGCGCCCAATAGGGCGATGTGGGGGAATTATAGCCTTCAGCCATAATCAAATTAGGATAAGCGTACCCTATGGTTAAAACCCCGTCGCGGTCAAAAATGGGCTGGCTGAACCACCATCTCAAATTCCTAAGCAAAAGCCCCTTGATTTCGCCCCATGGAAGGGCCTCAACGTCAGCAAAGGCCAAAGCTGCCCAAAAGGCGCTTTGCGCAAAGCGGTAGGTCTGGCTGCGCCCGAAAGGCAGGGCTGACCCGTCTTTTGAAAACCAGCATTTAAAATCCTTCGCAAATTCATAAGCCCTTTCTTTATACTTTTGACACCTGTCATAGTCAAAGCTTTCAGCCAGTTTTGCGTAAATCAGGCCGTAAAAATGCATGGCAAAGGGAATGTAGTAGTCAATTTGCTTTTCATACCCGTCAAAGTACCAGCCATCCCCCAAATAAAACTTATCAATATAGTCCATGGCAAATTTGACTGCCTCATCGTTATATGGCATATTTATTTTCCTAAAGCCCAAATTCACCAAAACCCTGAAGAAAAGCCAGTTGGTTTTGGGCATATCATGGTGGTTTATCTGGTCAAGCCAATTATATAAATTCTGTTTTTCCTTATCCGAAAGGGGGTCCCAAAACTTATCAGGGCATAGGGAAAGCATAAGGCCCAATGCCGCCATTTCCACCATTCTTTGGTCATATGGCCCGATTTGCCCCCAATATCCCCCGCTTTCGGGGTTTGTCCCGTTTTTTAAGCCTTCAAGGTAAATATTAACAAATTCATCATATTCCCCGCCGCCTGCCAAATAGGGAACCAATCCCCAAAGCACCCTCGCAAACCCTTCCATGCCGCTAATGCCAGAAGGGTAGCAGGCAGAGGTGTGCCCGATTTCAAGACGGGATTTTTCCTTTGAGTATAAATCCTTTAAAGGCTGCAAGATTTGCCTTAATGCCTGCATTAAATCGTCCCTGCTTTTTAAGGGGTTTTCGCTTATTGGGAGTTTTTTCATATAAAACAGTCCTTTTTTATTTTTTATCCTATATTGTTTTGATTGTTTCCGCCGTTTTCTTCTTT
>JAAYMJ010000290.1 GCA_012521455.1 Clostridiaceae bacterium | reverse complement strand
GGGGCTCCTATGTTTCAAATATCCAAGGCGGCACAAATGACGCTTTAACCTTAAAAGTAAATGTGGATAAGGCGGGATTATACAAGCTTGAAATCTACCATTCAAACGGCGAGCTTTTCGGCGCCCATGACTACAACGCCCAGATTGTGGACAGATACGCCTCCTTTAAAGTAAACGGAAACGAACCTGTAAGGCTATACTTTAAAAACACCTATTCAGACGAAAACTTCAGGCCATATACTTTACCCGTTTACTTAAACGAAGGGGAAAACTCAATAAAAATTTATAACGATAACTACAGGATTTTGCGCTGCGGCACAGGAACTCCGGGAAACATAACATATCACACTTTGGTAAATTACACCCCCAACTTTGACAAGTTTATAATATATCCCGCGTATTTGGATACCGCCCTTTCAGATGAAGGAAAGCTTATGCTAAAAGTCTACTCCACCAGCGGCGGCAAAGTCCTAATGGATAAAAACTATGCCCAAGCGGGTGAAAGCGTCAGCTTGTTCTTTACGCCAGATTACGAGGAAAGCAAAATCAGCGTAAGGGCAAATTCCACCGATATATCAAGTTTAATCCAAAAAGAAGGCGGCATATTCAAATTGACCTATCAGGTAAATTCCGACACCACCTTTTATGTTGCCTTTGAAAACCCCGAAAACATGGACAAATACATTAAAAACTCCTCCTTCGGCTTTGGGGATTTATCTTACTTTGAGGCAGAAGGCAGCGCGGCGGTTGAAAGCGATGAGGAAAACAGGCTTTCTTCCAAACACTATTTAAAACTAGACGGCGGGAAAATCACCCAAAGCATAACTGGCATTGAAGACGGGATATACAGCTTATTTGTATACGCAAAAGGAAACGGAAGCCTGACTTTGCTTTCAGGGGATGAAAGCAAAACATATGTGGTTTCTGACAAATACCAAAGATACGAAATGAGGGTCTTTGCCCAAAACAATTCCTTATCAATCGGGGCACAGGCACAGGGCGTAATCTACCTTGACGATTTTTCCCTTTCAAATGAGCATATCGACAGCGCAATCCTTTACTTTGTGGACTGCGGGGACCCCAACCCGTATACTTTGTCTGAAGGGGACAAATTCGGGATTTATAACAGCGTAACCGAGCAGTTCTATGGAAAAGACCCTGTTACGGGAAAATACTGGGGTGTTGTTGACGACTATACACCAAACGAAACATATCCCACCCTCCTTACAGGGAGGCTGACCTGGCCCTATGAATATGACTTAACCGACGGACGCAGCAAAGTGGTATCTTACCGCTACGCAAAAGACCAGGACAACATGAACCCAAAACCAGGCATTACTTACAAGTTTGAGCTGCCAAACGGGGAATACACCATTGAAACAGCTTATTACGCGCCATCATCATGGATGGGGGGAAATGTGAACCGTAAATCCCATGTGACCATAAACGGGGAAACCGTGCAAAACTCAATCATACCCACAACAAACCCCGAAAGCCCGATAATTTTACTAAATTCCGCAAAAGTAACCGGGGGCTTTTTAACCTATAACATATCCCTTGACCCCGACGGCTACGGCGGCTCCATGGTAAACTATATAATAATCCGCGAAAAAGTTTTAGTAAAACGGGAATACATCCCCGTTGACTTATCAAACAAAGTTATCACAGGCACACCCTCATGGAATAACGTTCCCACAACAGTTGCGCAATACGCCTTTGACGGAAATAACTCCACCTTCTTTGACGGGTTAGTGGGCGGCTACTGTCAGGTGGATTTAGGCGAAATCACGGACATTTCCCAAATCGGCTATGTCCCAAGGGATACTTACGCAAACCGCATGGTAGGGGGTATGTTTTTAGCCTCAAAAGACGGGGAAAACTGGGTAAAACTCTATGTAATCCCCACCGCGCCCCCGTATTATACCGAAACAAAAGTTACCGCGGACAAATTTTTATCCAGCGATACAATGTACCGCTATATAAGGTATACCTGCCTGTTGGATTATGCAAACGTCAGTGAAATAAAGATTTATAAAAACGCGGATTTTTTGTTTGACGTAATCAACCTAAACCCGCAAATAGTTAGCGTCAACAGCGCGTACATTGAAAACAACAAAGCGTATATCAGCCACACCTCCCAAGGGGATGTAACCTTTATAATCGCCAAGTACAAGGACAATAAATTAGAAAGCGTAACAACCAAAAAGGCGGCTTCTCCCGCTGTGGAAATACCCCTTCCTGACGCGTTTGACAAAAATTGCGCCTACAAACTCTTTGTGTGGGATTTAAAAAGCCTTTTTCCCTACACAAAATTAGCAAGTTAAAAAAACGGGGCATTCCTGCCCCTTTTTTGTCAGGTTGAAAAATAAAAAAGATTTTTTGAAAGAAAAAAGATACAAAACTACCCGTTACAAAAGCCATTGTGATAAAACCACAATGGCTTTTTATTGTTTACTACTTAAATTTTTTACCATCACACCAAAGCAAATATTTTTAATTATTGTTTTTGCGCCAGTCTGTGGGGGATACCCCGAAAGCTTTTTTGAACGCCTTTGAAAAATCCATGGGGTCAGGATACCCCACCGACCTTGAAATCTCACCAATGGATAGTGAGCTGTTTTTTAAAAAATTCTTTGAAACCTCCATCCTGTAATTATAAATAAATCTTTTTATGCTTACCCCCTCATACTGGCGAAAAAGCCTTGACAAGTAGCTTCTGTCAATGCCAATAAAATTTGCAAGTTCTATAATATTTATCTTTTCATTATAGTGGGATTTAATATAGGCAACCGCTTTTTTCACATATTCCTCTTGCGGGGTATAGCTTTTTTTGTTTTCGTAACTTAACGCGTCGGCAAATAAATAAAACCACCCGATGGCTTTAAAATTCGACATTTCCCCTTCATCCAAAATATTTTTTAAAACCTCGCCGGCATAATAGGGCTCTTTTTCAGTATAAATCGGGTTTTCTTCAGAAAGGTTTGCGCATTTTAAAAAAGTGTCAATACGCTTGCCCCCAAATTCAACCCATCGGTAAACCCACGGTTCATGTTCGTCGGCTTTATAAAAGATAAGCTGGTTTGGAAAAATCAAAAAGGCCTGTCCCTTTGTCAAATGATAGGTCTTTCCCCCAACTTGGAAAATCCCTTTCCCGCTGTAAACATAGTGAAGGATATGTTTTTCCCGCACATAAGGGCCAAAGTAATGCCCGGGCCTGCACTCCTCTTCCCCGTATTGTATCACATAAATATCCATGCTTTCATCAATATCTTTTATAAAATAATTTTTAAAAACATTCATACAAATCGCCCTTTTTAATGCTTTAATCATACAATATCACATGGTTACATATAAAGTCAACATAGTTACATTTAATTTACAAATAAAAACAAATATACTTAAAATGAGAATTTAATACATACGGAGGGAAAAAATGAAAAAGCTCGTATCGGTTTTTTTGGTCTTTTTCGTGTGTTTGATTTATGTCCCAAGCATAAACGCTCAAATTTATCCCACCCTGACAGTTGACTATTCCCAAAAGACGGGGGCTTTAATGTATGGCGCATCAGGCTTTTTGTACGGGCTGGGGACCGAAAATTCCCCAAACATAAACCTTCTTATTCCCTTAAAGCCCCACACCGCTGTGCAAAAAGCGCCAGACGGGCTTCAGCACCCCACTGGTGACGTTTTAGACACCACCAAAACCTTTATCTATTCCGGCGGTAAATATGTCCAAGTATACCTACAGGACATATACGCCCTTTGGCCTTATGAATTTACTTCCTTTGACGATTATCTAAATAAAGTCAGTGAAGAAGTTCAAAAAATCAAGGCGCTCCGGGAAAGCGACCCGAATTTTTCAGGCAAAATCGTCTACATTCCTTTTAACGAACCCGACAGCATATGGTATAACAATATAAATTCCAATTCCCAAGTCCAGCAAAACTTTTTCCAAAACTGGCTTACAATTTGCAATTTAATAAAATCCCTAGACCCCGACGCATTAATCGGGGGCATGAATTTAGCAGTCTACCTTGAAAACACCTATGACAATTTCCTAAACTTTTGCGTTCAAAATAACTGCCTGCCCGATGTCATTACATGGCACGACTTGCAGACAAACTGCCTAAATACATTCCCGTCACAGCTTGCCCATTACAGGAATTTAGAAAAAAAGTACAACATACCCGAAAAAGAAATAGTTATTAACGAATACGCGCCCCAGGACCATGTAAACGTTCCGGGGAAACTGGTAAACTGGATTGCCCTATTTGAAGAAAACAAAGTGGCGGCCTGCCTTGCTTACTGGCACAACGCGGGAAGCCTGAACGACCTTGTTGCCGACAACAACATGCCAAACGGGACATGGTGGCTTTATAAATGGTACGGGGATATGAGCGGCGAAACCCTAAAGGTTACAACCTCCACCGCCCGCACGGAATTGTACGGCCTTGCGTCATTAGACGACAATAAAAAAATATCCCATGTCCTTTTCGGTGGAATAAACGGCACATCAAACATAGTTTTAAAGAATTTGGACACATCCGAAACCTTCAAAGACGCAAAAGCGGTTAAAGTCGTAATTGAAAGAACGCCATGGACCGCCTTCCACGGTCCAAGCCTTGACCCTGAAGTTATACAAACAGGCACATACAAAGTGATTGGCGGGGAAGTTTCAATTATACTAGACGGCATGGACGATTACAGCGCGTACAGGATTACCGTAACAAAAGCAAATGAAGACGCGGATTTTAAAGTTTACAAAGGAAGATGGCAGCAAAGCTATGAAGTGGAAAACGCAAAACTAATCGGAAGGGCAAATAAAACCAGCGACCCGTGGACTTACGCAAAAAGCGGGGGCTACCGCGTAAATATGATGGACTCCCAAAACGACGGTTTTGACATGAAGATTTCCGTTCCCTTTACAGGGCTATATAAAATGGACATTATCTACGGAAACGGTTACGGGGTAAATTCATCCAACACCGCGCAAAACAACCCGCAAACCGTAAAGCACACCCTGTCCGTTGACGGTTCCGACCCACAAATTTTAGTTTTGCAAAACACATTGCTATGGCAAATGGAAGGTCTTTATTCCGATTACATATTCCTAACCGAAGGGGACCACACCCTATCCTTCAGGGGCGCGCTTGATACCCCGCAGGGCGCTTCCATGGACGTTGTCAGATTTACTTATGTGGGGCAAGACCAGCCCGTATTTGACAAAATTTACGAGGCAGAGTTTTCCGACTTTAACATGCTAAATGGAAAAACCACAACGCCTGTTTTTATAGAATCTGAAATTGAAAACTATTCTTCCTTTGGCTATATTACAGGTCTTGACAAAGGAAGCGTGCCCGGTGGAAACGGCGCGAGATTTACCGTCGCTGTTGATAAAGGCGGCCTATACAACGTGATTTTAAGGTACAGCTCACAACAGGAAGGCGCGGTAAACCTTTATCTTGACAATGACGCCATAAATTTAAATAACAAAATAGCAACCCTACCCATTAAAAACACAGGCGGCAAATGGGACAATACTGTAAAAACCATCTACCTTCAAGAAGGAATAAACATTATTGATATTGACGCGACAGCGCCCTGCGCTGTGGACTATTTAAGGGTTAAAAAGGTAAATGACGAAGATACTAAAACCATAATTGAAGCCGAAAGCCAAGAACTTTCAGGCAACGCAAGAATTACAGCCAACCCCTACGCGTCAGGGGGCTCCTATGTTTCAAATATCCAAGGCGGCACAAATGACGCTTTAACCTTAAAAGTAAATGTGGATAAGGCGGGATTATACAAGCTTGAAATCTACCATTCAAACGGCGAGCT
>JAAYMJ010000289.1 GCA_012521455.1 Clostridiaceae bacterium | reverse complement strand
TAGTATACAAAATGATACAATTTCAAATATTCTCGCATCTACATCTGGGTTTAGTTGTTTTCTTATGAAATCTATAGCTTCTTTTTCTTTACTAAGATAATTATTTTTAAAATAATTACAATTCTTAAAGAAAGTATTGAACTTCCCGATTTTTAATTCTATGTACTTTTCAGTAATATTCATAATACTTTTGGCAATATTTATTTTCTGTCCATCTATATCTAATATAAGAAGGTTTTCATTTATCCAATATCGCTGAGTCTCTAGATTCCTAATTATAGGCACATCATTTATATTGTATCTCGCAAAATATTTTCTAAAATCATCATTCACTCTATTATTAAATCCATGATTTTGAAGTTTTTCTCCAAAAGGCAATTCTCTTTGCCTACTAAATATTTCTGTGAATATTGCTCCCTCATAATCTTTATATTTACCGTTTTTATCAAAACCTTTATTGACATAATCTTCAACTAAAGTATATATAGGGTATATGCTCCCGTAGGACCCTCTAGCCTTACTCGACTTTCCGACTGACCTCATTTTATAAATTAAGTATTGAATTAAATAAGATTGTTCTATTATTTTTTCTGCTTCTATATCTGGGAAATCCTTCTGAACTACTTCTGTAATAAACTCCTTACTAGTCATCTTTTAAGTTTTCCCCCTTTTTAAAAATATATGAATCAAAAAACGCTTGATAAGATACTCCTAGAGCGTTTATAATTTTATTAAGATTTATTATTGAAATGTTTCTTTTTCCATTCTCTACTCCATTCATATAAGTCCTATTTATGTTAGCTTTTTTTGCTAGTTCTTCCTGGCTTAAATCTTTTTCAATCCTTAATTCCTTTATTCTTTGTCCTATTAGATACTTTATATCCTTCATTATTATTTCCTCCATGTCGACTTTAAGTAACATAAAAAAAGACACTCATTTTGAGTGTCTTAAAGAAGGCTTATTTGTTCCCCTTTTATTTTTATATGGTCTTGTTTTGATTTATTTTTTGTTTTTCGGCTTAAGTCTCTTTCCAATTTTTTTCCCTCATAAAAGTCCATTATTCCAGTTCTCCTTAATCCTATCTTAAAGTATTCTTCATTTATATCTATTCCTATTGCTTTTCTGTCATTCTTAACTGCAACAGCGCATGTAGTAAATGTACCTGCAAATGGGTCAAGTACTATATCACCTGGATTACTTGAGGCTAAAACAATTCGCTCTAACAAAGCTTCTGGTTTTTGAGTTGGATGATTCTCATATTCAGCCATTCTATATCTTACCCTTGGGAATTCCCAGACATTTCCTGGTACTTTTTTTGTGTTGTACGGTTGAGGTGGATTTTTTCTATAATCTATTAGTTTCCTTTTTGCCCCTGTTTTTGCTTCTACAAGAATATCATCCGCATTAAATGTGTATTTATTTTTCTTATCTTTATTGCACATTAGAATCGGTTCATAAAGACTTCCGAAAATTTTCTTAGACTGAACTCCTGAACTATCATAATGCCAGATAATTCGACTCAGTACATTATATTTTTGCGAAACATATACATCAAGATAAGGCATATTTTGAGTGGCGTTCATAAAATAGAAAGTTCCATCATCTTTTAACACTCTAAAACACTCATCAATCCACTCTTTGCACCAACTAATATACTCATCTAAATAATTCCACTTGTCCGAATTATTCCCAAAGTCTTTTCCTAGATTGTACGGAGGGTCGGCAAAAATTAAGTCAATAGAATTATCTTTTATTTTTCGCAAAACCTCTAAACTATCATGACAAATCGCTAAACTATTTTCATTATATTCGCCCTTAAGTTCACTTATATCTAAAATGTCATTAAAAAAAGTCATTAACAAACCTCCTATATGTTACTTATATGTAACATAATATAATATGTTGTTATGTAAGTCAAGTTATAAAAAAAACATAAAAAATGCACTTGTTTTTTAAGTGCCCCTGTTTTATGTCTTTTTTATTTTCCTTTTTTTACTTTCACCGTCTCCCATGTTCCGTGGTCAAAAACTTCCTCCCGCATTGGGGGGCTAAACAACTCATCATAGGAATTTACCTCATAAAAAGACATGCCGTTTAAATAAACTTCCCCCAAATGCCTTCTTTCCCTTGTTACAAGCCAGTCGCCGAAAATTTCAAGTTTGTATGGGTTGTAGTCCCCAAAAAAGGAATCCGGGATAACTACTTTCCACACATTATCCTTTACATGTTCCCAGTTTGAAACCTGCTCGCTTCCTTTTATTACTACCCTTTCCCCGTCAGCCGCCTTATATGTAATCCTGCGCTTATCGCTTAAGCCCTTGTTTTTGGGTTTTACCCATTCCCGGTAAATTCCTTCATGTACTATCACCACATCCCCCGCCTGGGCCACTTGGGCGGCCTTATTAATAGTTAAAAACGGCTTATCCCATGTCCCCGGGTTTTCGTCCGACCCGTATTTTGCCACATGATATTCCATTATTTTACCTCCCCTGTGTTTATTAAGTCCATTATATAAAATAAAAGGAATTATTTCAAAAGTTTTGACAAAAATTATTGTAAATTGACAAGGCAAAATTAAAAGTATAAAATTTAGTATTGATACTTATATGAAAAAATGGAGGATACAATATGCAGGAAGTATATGAGTTTTTGAAAAACTGCGGCACATATTATTTGGCAACAATGGACGGCGACCAGCCGCGGGTAAGGCCCTTTGGAACCGTTGACATTTTTGAGGGGAAACTTTACATCCAGACGGGAAAAGTTAAAAATGTTTCAAAACAGCTTCAAATAAACCCGAAAGCCGAAATTTGCGCCTGCACCCCCGACGGCTCAAGATGGCTTAGGGTTACGGGAAAACTTATCCGCGATGACAGGTACGAGGCAAAAAAGCATATGCTGGACAATTACCCACAGCTTAAATCCATGTACTCCCCCGGTGATGACAACACGGAAGTGCTATATTTCAAAGACGCCACCGCAATTTTTTATTCCTTTACCGAAGAGCCAAAGGTGGTTAAATTTTAATGATTTTCCGCAAAACAGGGGCTTTTTTAAAAGGCTAGCTTTGTTTTAGACGGGCAGGCAAACGCTTGCCCATTTTTTACTTGATGTTGCAATAGTTTTCATATAATATAAGAATATGGTATTTCAAAAAAGGAGGACGTATATGTTAAAACTGCTTTGGCCAATGGCGCTGGTGATTTTTTCAAACGTGATGTACCAAATCTGCGCAAAGACAATCCCCCAGGAAATGAACCCCTTTGCCTCACTGATTATTACATACGTAACAGGGGCGGTTGTTTCTTTAATTTTATATTTTGTTTTGGAAAAAGACGCAAACATTTTTAGGGAATTCCAAAAAACAAGCTGGGCCCCCGTGATTTTCGGGCTAACCATAGTGGGCCTTGAAGTGGGTTGGGTTTTTGCCTATAAATCAGGCTGGCCTATTAGCACCGCGCAGGTTGTGCAAAGCGCTTTTTTGGCGGTTATTTTAATTTTCGTGGGCGCTTTATTATTTAAAGAGGCCATAACATGGAATAAAATCGTGGGCGTTGTGATATGCTTAACCGGGCTTGTGTTTATAAATTACAAATAAAGGGGGATTTTTATGATTTTCAGGCTTGCTGAAACAAGCGACATACCGCAGCTTATAAATTTGCGGATTGATTATTTGAAAGAGGATTTCGGGAATTTGTCAGATAAGGAAGAAAAGGAAATTGTAAACCAGCTTGAGGGGTTTTTGCGGGAAAATTTAAACCGCAGTTTGTATGTGTTTGTGTGCGAAGATGATAAAAACATTGTGTCCTGCGTGTTTTTGCAAAAAAACGAAGTGCCGGCAAACCATGAATATTTAAACGGGAAATACGGCACCATCATGAATGTCTACACCATTCCCTCATACAGAAGGCGCGGTATCGCACAAACCCTGCTTGAAATGGCGGTTGAAAAGGCTAGGAAAGAAAATTTGTCCGCCTTAAACCTAAAGGCCTCCCCCATGGGATACCCTCTTTACAAAAAAATTGGCTTTGTGGATGATTATTTAAGGTGTAAACCCATGGTCTATAAGCTTTAAAAAACTCCAGGATGATATGTATGGATAACGAAAAACTGGCTAAATCCTTAAGCGCCAATGATACAAACATAATCCCCTATCTTCCCTGCCTTTTGCAGGATTTGTGGGAATTGGGCTGTTCGGTTGGGGATGTAATTTATTTAATAAAAAATAATATGAAAGAAAAGAATTTAAAAGCCTTGGACTTAGCCTGCGGGAAAGGGGCCGCAAGCGTTGCTTTGGCAAAGGAGTTTGGTTTTTTTGTAAAAGGCGTTGACTTAATGCCCGAATTCATTGATTTTGCCAAAAGCAAGGCGGAAGAGTTTGGGGTTTTGGATTTGTGCGAATTTGAAGCCGGGGATGTTTGCGAAAAAATTTTAGCCGAAAAGGGCTATGATTTGGTTTTATTTTTAGCCTCCGGCGAAATTTTGGGGGATTGGGAAAAGAGCCTTTTTCTTTTAAAAAACACGGTGAAAGAGGGCGGGTTTATAATAATTGACGACGCATACGCAAATTGCGGGGATTATTTAACATGGGACGATTGGCTTGGGATTTTTGATAAATGCGGGGTTTGCCTTGTTGAAAAAATGACTGCGCCAATTAATGAGGTAAAAAGAATGAACGAAATAAACCAAAGCTTTATTGTAAAGCGGGCTGAAGAATTAAAAATAAAATACCCCCATCTTTCAGATTTATTTGATGATTATATAAAGTGCCAGGAAGAAGAAATAAAGGCTTTAGAAAGCAATTTAACCCCTTTTTGCGCCCTTTTGAAAGCTTTATAAGTTAAACGTTAAATAGTCAGCCCAAAATAAAAATAATCCTTAAATATTATCTTAATTTGTGCTTTACCTTTTGTAATACATAAAACGCTAAATAAAAGGAAGGTGCATGCCTTCTTTTTTTATCCCTATGCTCATATAAAAACCCTCAAAAATATTTAATAATTGCTATTTACCCCTTTGTTTTGTATAATATTTATATATTTGTTAAAAACTCCATGGAAGGGGGAATGAAAATGGAAAAATACATCGCGCTGCTTAGGGGGATAAATGTGGGCGGGAAAAATAAAATTTCCATGAAAGATTTAAAAGACGCCTTTTTAAAAAACGGCTTTACCTCCTGCGCAACTTATATAAATAGCGGCAATGTTATTTTCCAAAGCCAAATTTCCGACACAGAAAAACTAAAACAAAAGTGCGAAAAAATAATAAAGGATACTTTTTCCCTCGATGTGCCTGTGTATATTATATCCGCAGCGGGGTTAAAAAAAGCGCTGGATAACGCCCCCTCATGGTGGGACAACCTTGAAGGATACAAGCACAACGCCTTATTTGTTCTTCCCCCCGTTACCGCTTCGGATGTTTTTAGCGGGACAGGGGAATTAAAGAATGAATATGAAAGAGCTGAATATTATTCAAACATTATCTTTTGGTCGGCTTCCCTCAAGTATTTATCAAGGACAAAATATTTAAAAATCGTGGGGGCCGAGGTTTATGATTATTTGACCATTAGAAATTCAAACACAGTAAAAAAACTGGCAAGCCTTTGTGATTTGGGGTGATATTATGAAAAATTTAGAAAAAGTATATAAAATGCCGGTATCCAAAGTATACCCCCTTCTTGTCCAAAAAGCGGAAAAAAAGGGGCGCACAAAAGAGGAAGTGGACACCATAATCCGCTGGCTTACGGGGTACAGCAAGGAACAGCTAAATGAACAGCTTTCAAAAAACGCAGACTACGAAACCTTTTTTAATGAGGCGCCCATGATAAACCCAAACGCCCAAAAAATCACTGGAGTTATTTGCGGATACAGGGTTGAGGAAATCCAAGACCCCTTAATGCAAAAAATCCGCTGGCTTGACAAACTTGTGGATGAGCTTGCAAAAGGCAAAAGCATGGATAAAATTTTGAGAAGTTAAGTAGATTTTTCAAATTGCGGTTTTCTTTTCCGAAAACCTTTTTATTTTCCACGAATTACGGTTAAACCCTCAATTGACAATTTAAAATAATTCTGATAAGATAATACAATCGTTTAAAATACCATACATAAACAGACGAGTAATGTTTGTCAGCCTGATAAACACTACTCGTTTTTTAGGGAAAGGACTGACTGAGTTGTTACGGGAGCTTGCGAAAAGTATCAGGGAGTACAAAAAGGTTTCAATTATTACCCCGATTTTAATCACAATGGAAGTAATAATTGAATGCATTATCCCCTTTATCACCGCAAACTTAGTAAACCAGATTAAGGCGGGAAGCGATTTACAGACAATTTCAAAATACGGATTAATTCTAATTGTTTTGGCCTTTTTGTCCTTAATCTGCGGCGCTGTGGCAGGAACCACCAGCGCAACAGCTGCCTGCGGATTTGCTAAAAACTTACGGCAGGATATGTTTTATGCCATTCAAAACTACTCCTTTGAAAACATTGATAAATTCTTAACTTCATCACTTATTACCCGCATGACCATCGACGTTACAAATGTCCAAAACGCGTATATGATGATTATCCGCGTTGCCATCCGTTCGCCCTTAATGCTCATTTTTGCTTTTACCATGGCTTTTTACATGGGCGGGAAAATGGCGTGGATATTCCTTGTGGTGGTGCCAATTTTGGCAGTTGGCCTTGGTTTTGTAATTTACAAAACCATGCCGCTTTTTAGGAAGGTGTTTAAAAAATACGACGCCCTAAACAAGTCAATTCAGGAAAACATAAAGGGCATGAGGGTTGTAAAATCCTTTGTAAGGGAAGAATATGAACAAAAGAAGTTTGAAGCGGCTGCGGAAGACGTGCGGGCTGATTTTACCAAAGCGGAACGGATTTTAGCGCTAAACGGGCCGCTTATGCAGTTTTGCCTATACATTGTTATGGTGTTTGTACTATCCTTTGGCTCATACACAATTATTACAAGCAGGGGTTTGGATTTTGACATCGGGCAGTTTTCCGCGATTTTAACCTATAACTTTATGATTTTAATGTCGCTTATGATGCTTTCCATGGTTTTTGTAATGATTACAATTTCCGCGGAATCCGCAAAAAGAATTGTTGAAGTTATACAGGAAAAAAGCACCCTGACAAACCCCGAAAACCCCATTTACGAAGTTAAGGACGGCTCCATTGACTTTGAAAACGTGAGCTTTAAATACTCCCAAAGCGCGAAAAAGATGGCGCTTTCCAATATAAATCTGCATATAAAAAGCGGCGAAACCATAGGCATTATCGGCGGGACAGGCTCTTCAAAATCCACCCTTATCCAGCTAATCCCCCGCCTTTACGACGCGACGGAAGGGGTTGTGAAGGTGGGCGGCGTGGATGTAAAAAAATACGACCTTGAAGCCTTGCGCAACCAGGTGGCGGTAATTTTGCAAAAAAACATTTTGTTTTCAGGCACCATAAAGGAAAACCTAAGGTGGGGAAACAAAAACGCGACGGATGAGGAATTGAAGGAAGTGTGCCGCATAGCCTGCGCCGATGAGTTTATAAACCGCTTCCCTGATGGCTACGACACCTATGTTGAACAAGGGGGCGCGAACCTTTCAGGGGGGCAAAAGCAAAGGCTTTGCATTGCAAGGGCCCTTCTTAAAAAGCCAAAAATTTTAATCTTTGACGACTCCACCAGCGCGGTGGACACAAAGACTGACGCAAAAATCCGCAAAGCCCTAAAAGAGTTCATGCCCCATACCACAAAGATTATAATTGCCCAAAGGACTTCATCCGTTCAGGACGCGGACAGGATTATTGTCATGGACAAGGGCACAATTGTGGGTATCGGGACTCACAAAGAGCTTTTAAAGAACAACGAAATATACAGGGAAGTATATTATTCACAAAACAAGGCAGGTGAGCAGGATGAAGAATGAGGCAAAAGAAGTTAAAAAACCTGTTGTGGGAAGGCTTATAAAAGATGTTTTTTCCTTTTTCCCCGTAATGCTCCCTGTTGTAATTGTATGTATCATATTTA
>JAAYMJ010000288.1 GCA_012521455.1 Clostridiaceae bacterium | reverse complement strand
GGGGCTGAATTTAAACCAGATGTGGTTCAGGCGCCAGAGCACCAAATTAAACGGGGTCAGCTACATAGTGCAGGCGGGGGCCTACGCCGTGTTTACCCAAAAAGGGCAGCGGGAAGTTAAGAAAAATATCGCCTATTACATGGAAAACGCAAAGATAATTGCCGAGGCTTTGTCAGAGCTTGGGATTTGGTATACGGGGGGCAAAAACTCGCCCTATATCTGGCTAAAATGTCCCAACAACATGAGCTCATGGGAATTTTTTGACTATATTTTGGAAAAAGCCCATGTGGTGGGGACCCCCGGGGAAGGTTTCGGCAGAAACGGGGAAGGATTTTTCAGGCTCACCGCCTTTGGGGACAGGGACAAGACCATTGAGGCGGTAAAAAGGATAAAAAACGTTTTAAAATAATGTGAAATTATGTCAATTTTCACCCTTGTTTTTTGCGTTTAAATGAAGTATAACTTAATATAAGGATTTGGTTTTAAAAAGGGCTTGTTAATCAGCCCTTTTTCGTTAGTTTTTGCAGATAGAAAAATATATTGAAAAAGCGTTCTTTTGAATTTTTTAAAAGATTTGTGTAAAACAAATTTAGCCAAAAAGCCCGTCCTTTTGCGGTTGTGCTTTTGGTTTTTCCCAAAATCCGTTGCGGGTTTTTCCGATTAAATATGTAGGAATTTTAATATTTGCATTTTTTCAATAAATATAATAAATACTATCATATATTTGGCTTTGTCAAGAAGGGGGAGCTATGGCAGGCTATATTAATTCCATTCACACAGGCAGCACGGTTGACGGGCCGGGAATAAGGGTTTGCGTTTTTTTGCAGGGGTGTAATCTGCGGTGCTTGTACTGCCACAATCCTGAAACATGGGCGCTGAAAGAAGGGGGCAGCAGGTTTACAAGTAAGGCCCTCTATGAAAAAATCATAAGGTATGAGCCATTTTTTAAAAACGGGGGCGGGGTTACGGTTTCAGGAGGGGAGCCCCTTTTGCAAAGTGAGTTTGTACAGGAGTTTTTTACCCTTTGCAAGGAAAAAGGAATCCATACAGCCTTGGACACCTCGGGAAGCCTAATCCCCAAAAATATTGACGGCCTTTTGGAAGTTACGGATTTGGTGCTTTTGGACATAAAATTCACGAAAAAAGATGAGTACAAAAAAAATACCTTGGCTGATATGGACAAGGTTTTAAGATTTTTGGAAATATTAAATGAAAAGAAAATCCCCACATGGGTCCGCCATGTGGTGGTGCCTGGTTTGACGGGGAAAGAAGAAGATATGCTTTATTTGAAAGCATTAAAGGAAATGTATCAGTGCATTGAAAAAATCGAGCTTTTGCCCTTTAGGAAACTCTGCCTTGACAAATACGACGAAATGGGCATTGAGTTTCCCCTAAAAGACACTCCTGAGGCGGAGGAAGAAGAAATAAACAGGTTATATCAAATTTTAAACGGGTAAGGCGGCGGGGCCGCCTTTTTGTTTTTGGGATAAAAATAAAAAACCCCCGGATACGGGGGTTTTTTAAAATTCCGCTGCGGTAAAAATTATGTTTTTACCTATTTCATCAATCATTTCCTCAATGGGAAGCCCTTCCCGTGGAGGGTAGTTTTTGCTGATTGCGTGCTTGATTAAATTATAAATGTAATTTACCGCGTAGTTTAACGCGTCGGTAATTTTATCCCCTCTTAAAATGGAGCCTAAAAAAACGCTTGAGAAAACATCGCCTGTTCCCGGGTACTCAACGGGGAGGATGTCGTTTTGCACTATATAGAATTTGTTGTTTTCCTTATCAAAACATGCGGTGCTCAAAACCCCCGCCTTTACAGGCACGCAGGTTATAACCGCAATTTTTGGCCCTTTTTCCGAAAGCCTTACAAGCATTTCTTTTATGAGGGATAACTCAACGATATCCCTTTGTTTTTCGTCAAGCAAAAACGCCGCCTCCGTCGCGTTGGGGGTGATGATGTCGGCGTGTTTTATTAGTTCCTTCATTTTATCCACAATTGTTTTGTCAAAGCAAGGGTAAATTTCCTTGTCGTCCCCGAATACAGGGTCTATGACTTTAAGGGGGATTTCAAAGCAGTTTAAAAAGTCTATCACAATGTCAATCTGCTCATGGGAGCCTAAAAAGCCCGAATACGCGCAGTCAAAGGATAGGCCCTCCTCTTTCCAATGCTTAAAGTAGCCGGGTAAGTGTTTTGTTAAATCTATAAACTCATAATTTTCAAAAAACCTCGTTATGGTGGAAAGCACCGCAGTTGGCGCGGGGCAAACGGTGTGCTTCATTTTTGACAATATGGGAATTATGCAAGTTAGTGAGCACTTTCCAACGCCTGAAATATCGTGAAGCGCCGCAACCTTTTTTGACCTTATGGCAACCATCCCCTTAATTTTTGCAATACAAAAATTATAATCCAATTTATTTGAAATTGCAACACGTTCTTTACTAACAAAAAATTTAATTGTTCATAAAATTTTTTAATATAACTTAAAATTATATGTATAATCTTTTTCAAATATGCAAATAATAATAAGGTTAGGAGGGCAACCGCATAATTTGACAAAAGATTTCAAAAAAATATAAAGGAAAATTTTTACAAACGAAGAATGATAATAATTTAAGGAGTGCTAAATCTAAATTAAAAGAGGTGTTAGGATTGGACATAAAAATGAAGAGGCATTTTAATACGCTGGTTGTGACGCTAAAAGGGGAACTGGACGCCCATTACGCTGGTTTTGTAAGGGAAAAGATTGATAATGAGATACTAAATTCAAAAGTTAAAAACTTAATATTTGATTTTTCCCGCCTTGAGTTTATGGATTCGTCGGGTATTGGCGTGATTATCGGCAGGTACAAGTCCATCAAGGCTGTGGGGGGCAAGGTGATTATTGTAAAGCCCAACCGGCAGATAAAAAGGATTATTGACATATCGGGAATTCAAAAGCTGATACCTGTGAATGACAATTTGGATGAAGCAATAAAAAAACTTTTGTAACGAAAGGAATGGGTGTTTTAAAATGGATAATTACATAAAAATTGAATTTAAAAGCAAGGGCGTAAACGAAAGTCTTGCCCGGATTGTGGTGGCGGCCTTTGTTTCAAGGCTTGACCCCACTTTAGACGAGCTTGCGGATATTAAAACCGCGGTGAGTGAGGCGGTGACAAACGCCATAATTCATGCCTATGACGATGAGGAAGGCGTTGTGTACATAACCTGCGAGCTTAACGGGAAGGAAGTAAAGGTAATTGTTGAGGATAAAGGAAAGGGGATTGAGGATGTAAAGCAGGCTATGCAGCCCTTGTTTACCACAAAGCCTGAAGAAGAGCGAAGCGGAATGGGGTTTACCGTTATGGAAACTTTTATGGACACTTTGGAAGTGATTTCCCAAAAGGGTAAGGGTACCACGGTTATTATGACCAAAAAGATAAAGTGAATTTCTCTCTGGTAAATCGAGGTGATAGTTTTGCAGAGAGATAACCATAGTTTGATAAAGCGGGCCCAAAACGGGGATGAGGAAGCAAAAAGGCTTTTGATTGAAAACAATTCGGGGCTTATTTGGAGTATTGTAAGAAGGTATTTGGGCCGAGGGGTTGACTGCGAAGACTTATACCAGCTAGGCTGTATAGGGCTCCTTAAGGCGGTAAATAAGTTTGACCCTTCCTACAATGTGCAGTTTTCAACATATGCGGTGCCCATGATTATGGGGGAAATAAAGAGGTTTTTGCGGGATGACGGCATAATTAAGGTGAGCCGGGCGGTGAAGGAAACCGCGCAAAAGGCCAAAAGCGCCCAGGAGATACTAAAAAAAGAGCTTTTAAGGGAGCCGACAATCGGTGAAATCGCGGACTACATCGGGTATGGCGAGGAAGATGTGGTATTGGCGCTTGAGGCCACCCAAAACACCGAGTCCATATATAAAACTATTCATGACGGGGACCAAAACCCGGTGCTTTTAATTGACAAGGTGACGGTTGACACAGGGCATGAGGAGGACATAATAAACCAGGTTGCGTTAAAAGAGGCGCTGAGGGATTTTGACAAACAGGAGCGCCAGATTATCATTTTGCGGTATTTTAAGCAAAAGACCCAGTCGGAGATTGCGAAAATGCTTGGGATTTCACAAGTGCAGGTTTCAAGGATTGAAAAAAAGGTTCTGAATTTAATGCGGGAAAAGCTTATGGATATAAGGTAGTAAGCCCATGCTGCCTTATAAATCCTTGGGGTTAATTAATCATAAAAACCCGCAGCATATAAAAATCCCACCCGCGCGGGCAGGAACGGTTAACTAAAAAGGCGCCTAAAAACTGGCGCCTTTTTCTACATCTTTTTAATTTCACGGATTAATTCTTTTATTATATCAATCCTTTTAAAAGGGGTGATTAAATAGTAGCCGTCGCAGTAGTCCTTTGCCGCATTTATTATGTCCAGGGAGATTTCAACCGCAAGTTTTGAGGCCTCTTCCTTTGATATGCCCTTGTACCTTTCGATTATGCTTTCGGAAACGGTTATTCCCGATATTTCGTTATTTATAAAGTTGGCGTTGTTGTAGCTAACTATCGGCAAAATCCCGCAAAGGATTTTGGCGTCAAGGTTTTCCTTTGCCCGTTTTAGGTTTTTTAAGGCTTCTTCGGTAAACACAGGCTGGGTTAAAAACACCGAAACACCGTTTTCAATTTTCTTTTGGGCGTGCGCAAGCTGGTGGTCAAAGTTTTTGCTGTTTACATTTAACGCCGCGAAAATGGTAAAGGGTTTTTGGAACACGGTTTCGTTTAGTGTTTTTATATGGCCGGCCAAAATCGCGGAATTGAAGGCAAACATGGTTTTGATTTCATCCCGCTGGGCGTTTGGTATGGGGTCCCCCGTTACCACAAGGACATTTTCCACCCCTTCTATGTTTAAGCCTAAAAGCAGGGCTTTTGTGGCGTTGATATTTCTGTCGCGGCAGGTCATGTGGGGGATGGTGTTTATGTTTTTTTCCCGCTTCAGCTTGCAGGCAAGCAAGCTTGAGTCCACCCTGGCCCTCGCGATGGGGCAGTCGGCTATGGTTATGGCGTCGGCCCCTTCTAAAGTGAGCTCTTCCGCCCCTTTTAGGAAAAAGGATATGTCGGTGTCAACAGGGGGGTCAAGCTCCACCGCGATAACTTTTTGGCCCTTGTTCATCTTTTCAATTAAAATATTTTCATGCTTTTTTTCTAAAGCCGCGGCTATGGAGATTTTGGGTTCGGCGCTTTTTTCTTCAGGAAGGTATTTTAAATTGTTTATGGTATATTTTATAAATTCAGGGGTTGTGCCGCAGCAGCCCCCCAGCACCTTAACCCCCGCGCGGGCAAGCTGGGCCATTTTGTCGGAAAAATATACGGGGTTATTTTCAAAATAGGTGCGGTTGTCAATCACGGTGGGGTATCCTGCGTTAGGCATTACGGATACATATTTTTTGGTAAGGTCAAAATTTTTTATGTATTTTAAAAGGTGGTATGCCCCCGATATGCAGTTAAAGCCCACGCAGTCGACATACGGGTTTTGGCAGGTTCTTTCAAACAAGACCTTTCCTGAAAGCCCTTCCCTTGTCAAGCCTTCGGGGCTTACGGCAAAGCTTGCGATTATAAAGCTGTCGGGGGCTTTTTTCTTTATGTATTTTGAAATTTTATATAAATTTTCATCCGAGCTTAGGGTTTCAAAGAGGAAGTACTTTGCGTTCATGGATAAAAAGATGTCCACGATTTCCTTATAGACCTTGAAAGGGTCTTTTGTGGCGTTGGGCGGGATGGGTCCGATATCGGCAAAGACGAAGGCGTTTTTCCCCGCAGCTTTTGCGGCGATTTCATAGCCTTTTTTTATAATCTGGCTTACGGTTTCAAAATCGCAGTTTAAGCTGTACGGGTTTGCGGCAAAGGTGTTTGTCTTTATCGCGTCGCACCCTGCTAAGATATATTCACGGTGGATGTTATAAATTATGTCCTCTTCGTCTAAATTTGCAAACTCGCACTTTTTTGTGCTTTTGGTTTTTTCCTGGTAATATGTCCCCATTCCGCCGTCAAACACAAGGTATGATTTTTTCAAGATTTCAAAAATATTCATGAAAATCCCCCTTATGCCGGATTTGGTTGCAATTTACTTTTTACTTAATGTATATATTTTTTAATATTAATATAAAACATAATAAAATGCAAGATAAAAAAGCCATGCAGATACGGCTTCTTATTTGGGACATTCGTTTATTGACGAATAATACTATAAGTGGTAAAATGATTATCGCTAAAATTTTTTGGAAATTCGGAGGATAAAATGTGGGTTGCAAGCGGATTTTCTGATTATGAGTGCATTGACGCCAAAGACGGGGAAAAGCTTGAAAGATGGGGAAGTTACATCCTGAGAAGACCCGATCCTCAAGTTATATGGAAAAGTACCAAGGAAAATGATTTGTGGCACAAAGCCGACGCCCATTATCATAGATCCAGTAAAGGCGGGGGGCAGTGGACTTTTAATTCTAAGCTTCCCGAAAAATGGACGGTTTCATATAAAGACTTGCGCTTTTATATAAAGCCCATGGGTTTTAAGCATACCGGCCTTTTTCCCGAGCAGGCGGTTAACTGGGATTACATTATAGATAAGCTTTCAAAAAGAAAGGGGCAAAAAAAGGTTTTGAACCTTTTTGCCTACACAGGGGGCGCGACGGTGGCTGCGGCCTATGCCGGGGCCGACGTTGTGCATGTTGACGCCTCAAAGGGCATGGTTACATGGGCAAAAGAAAATTTGCACCTTTCAAATTTAGGGAACCGTTTTGTCCGCTTTATTGTGGATGACTGCGAAAAGTTTGTGGAAAGAGAAATCAGGCGGGGGAATAAATACGACGGCATTATCATGGACCCGCCCTCCTATGGCAGGGGGCCAAACGGGGAAGTTTGGAAACTGGAGGACAAGCTTTTTGACTTTGTGTTAAAGGCAAAAAGGCTCCTTTCGGATGAACCTGCCTTTTTTATTATAAATTCATATACCACGGGGCTTCAGCCGCAGGTTATAAAAAATATCCTGCATATGGCGCTGGATGGCGGGAAGGCTGAAGCCGGCGAGATAGGCTT
>JAAYMJ010000287.1 GCA_012521455.1 Clostridiaceae bacterium | reverse complement strand
TGGCCTTGGCGTTTGTAGCCACGTCAAAATCCTGCGGGATTTTGCCTAAAACCAAATCCCTGACGGCTCCCCCCACTATGTAGGCCTTATAGCCGCTGCCGTTTAAGGTTTCTAATACTTTATTTACATAATCAGGAATTAAAACCTTTGACATATTTATCCCCAAATCAATTAACTACCTTTTTCTCATTTTTTAAGCTTAGCACAAATTCCGCAAGGTCTTTTGCCGCGTTGGGTTTACCCATGTTTTTGGCAAACACCTCAATCAAGGCAAGCCTTTCTTTGTTGGACAAAAGCTGGTAAACCGCCTCATCTATGGGGAACGTGCTTGTGACATACATGGAAAGGCCGTTGTTTAATAAAAATTCCAAATTCCTGTCCTCCTGCCCCGGGATTGGGTTTACCAAAATCATGGGGAGCCCTTTTGCCAGGCTTTCAGAAACCGTAAGCCCCCCGGGCTTTGTGACAATGAAGTCGGAGGCGTCCATCATAATATCCACATTGTCCACAAAACCAAAGGTGTAAACATCATGGCGGAACGTGCGCCTTTCAATGGCCGCTTTGGCGTGTTTGTTGTTCCCGCAGACGCACAAAATCTGAAAATCATTTTCAAGATTATCCATCTGGGACACGATTTTTGTAACGTTGCCATAACCCATGCTTCCCATCATAACCAAAATGGTGGGCTTATCTTTTATGTTAAGTATTTTTCTGGCTTCGCTTTTTGAAATCTTTTTTGAAAATTTTTTGTGTATTGGTATGCCAATCGGCAGTACCTTATCCAGACTTATCCCCTTTTTCCTGCACTGGTTGTTAAGAAGATGAGTCGGGGTTACATAGTAATCCAAATCCGTGTCCTCCCAAAAGGGGTGCACCGTAAAATCGGTGATAATGCCTATGGATTTATGGGGGACAAGGTATTTTCTCACATCGGTTATGCACTGTGCCGCAAAAATATGGGTGGCTATAATCACATCAGGGCTGTAACTGTTTATAAACCTAATGAGTTTTTTTGCCATCATCTTGTTCATTACCCTTGAAATTGCCACTTCCCCCTGCTGGTCCTTCTTTTCGGCAAGCCTGTAAAAGCCGCCGTATAGCACGGGAGTGTACCTTGTGGTAAACAAGTACCCCTTTTCAACGGATTTTGACAAAATGGGGTGAATGTAGTCGTAAGCGTCCAAAACTATGCAGTCAGCGCCGTATTCCTTTAACATTTCGCATGCCGCCATTGAAGTTTGGTTATGCCCATGCCCTGCCGATATGGTTAAAATCAATACCTTCACAAGTATCATCCTTTCGGAGTTATTCTTTTTTATTTGCAAATAAAAAAGATTTTACCCTCCTTATGCTTAATGTAACCAATTTAGTATCCAATACATATTATACTATTGCAAGACGCAAATCCATTAATCCATTCTATTTTGGGGAGGTGAGCCATGTGGCTAGAGATAACAATTGCGGATTTTTTGGCGGCAATAGCGAAATCTTATTCTTCATTCTAGTTTTCTTAATTCTTTTCGGTGGCTTTTTTGATTGAGAAGTGAAAAAAGCAATTTCATAAATTTAAAGGAGGATAATAGATAATGGCACTTTTTAATTTTGAAGACTGCCCTGAAACCTTGTTATGGTTCATAATCCTATTCTTGTTGCTCTTCTGGTGTGGATGTGGCAAACAAGTATGCAATAACTATTGAGAGGAGCGTAACAAATGAGTGAAATAAGCGGATGCAACAACTTTGGTTGCAGGTATGACAATAACTGGCTAATCTGGATTATAGTTATTTTAATTATTTTATGGCTGCTTGGAGTATTTGGAAATAACTATTGCTAATCCATATCCGCAATAACCCATAGTACATTATAGTTACTTACAGGACGCATGAGGCGTCCTGTTTTATATTATGCTTTTTTCCTTTAAAACCCGCATAAGCTCCTTGAGTGCCCTTGCCCTGTGGCTTATTTTGTTTTTTTCCTCCATGGGGATTTCGGCAAAGGTTTTTTTGTATTCCTTCACAAAAAATACCGGGTCATAGCCGAACCCGCCTTCCCCCCGGGGGCTTGTTGTAATTTCGCCTTCGCACCTTCCTGTTGCCGTGATAATTTCACTATCCGATAAAACCAACGCTATCGAGCACTCAAAACGGGCAGCCCTGTTTGTTTTACCCTCCATAAGCTTTAAAAGTTTTTGGATATTTTCGCTATCCGTCGCGTTTTCCCCTGCAAACCGCGCCGAATACACTCCCGGCGCGCCGTCAAGCGCGTCGACCACAAGGCCTGAGTCGTCGCTTAATGCCGGGGTTTTTGTCAATTCATATATTTCTTTTGCCTTTTTTATCGCGTTTCCCATGAAGGTGTCCGCGTCTTCCACCGTATTGTGGGTTATTCCCGCCTCTTTTAAAGATACAATTTCAAAATCAGTGCCTTTGAATATCTCTTTTATTTCAGATATTTTCCCCTTGTTGTTGGTCGCGCAAATTATTCTCACTTTCAACTATCCCTTCAGATAACACAGCTTTTTGTATTTTAAATATTTCTTCCAATCCTTTTTTCGCAAGGTTTAATAATGAGTTTAACTCGTCAAAAGTAAAGGTATCTTTTTCGCTGGTGCCTTGAATTTCAATAAACTCAAAGTTGTCATTCATCACAACATTTATATCCGCGTCGGCGTTTGAGTCTTCCTCATAACAAAGGTCAAGGAGCAGTTCCCCGCTCACTTTTCCCACGCTGACCGCCGCGGTCATGCTTTTAATGGGGTTTTCCAAAATCACCCCGTCTTTTAGCATTTGACCCACGCAGTCGCAAAGGGCAACCGCCGCGCCTATGATTGAGGCGCACCTTGTGCCCCCGTCCGCCTGCAAAACGTCGCAGTCTATAATTATGGTGTTTTCCCCAAGTTTTGTTAGGTCCACCATGCTTCTTAGCGCCCTTCCGATTAGGCGCTGGATTTCGCTGGACCTCCCGCTTAGCTTTAACTTTGATATATCCCTCACGTTGCGCTTTTGGGTTGAGCTTGGAAGCATTGCGTATTCCGCAGTGAGCCACCCTTCCCCCGTATCCTTTTTAAAGGCGGGGACCTTGTTTTCATAACTTGCGGTGCAAAGCACAATGGTGTCCCCCATTTTTATAAGCACGCTTCCCGGCGCGTATTTTGTGTAGTTTCTTAAAATGGTGATTTCCCTTAATTGGTCGTGTTTCCTGTTATCAATTCTATCCAAAAATATTGCCTCCTAATACCTAAGTTAAATACCAAAAAGATTATACCACATACTATTTAAAAAAAAAAGGAAAAAATTATAAAAAAACTCTTGCATTTTTATAAGTTTGTGCTATAATATAACCGAAAGGTCAAAGATAGTCAAAGTCAAACTCTTAAAAAATGAGGTGATTAAAATGAACATTACTGATCTGATAGAGCAGTTTATATATGAGCTTTTACAAAAGGAAGAAGCGGTGGAGATTAAGCGCAATAATTTAGCGGAAAAATTCAAATGCGTCCCCTCCCAGATAAACTATGTGCTGCAGACCCGCTTTACCCCTGAGCGCGGCTACATTGTGGAAAGCCGCAGGGGCGGCGGCGGGTGCATTAAAATACGAAGGATTACAGTTTCAAAAAGTTCATATTTAATGCATATTATTAACAATATAGGGGACGAAATCGACTATGAGACAATAGTGGTATTTACAAACAACTTCCTAGGCTACAACATAATTTCCGAAAGGGAAAGAAACCTGATTTTAGGCGCGACCTGCGACAAGTCCCTCCCCTTTAAACAGCCTGAGCGGGACCAAATCAGGGCAAGGATTTTTAAAAACATGTTAATCAATATTGTATAAGGAGGTCTTGGTATGTTATGTGAAAAGTGCGGAAAAAATCCCGCGAACTTTCACTATGAACAAAATATAAACGGAGAAATCACGGTATATAACCTTTGCACAAAATGCGCGGTTGAAAGCGGGCTTTACTATAAAACAGATTTTAACTTCAGCTCATTTTTCCAAAACTTTTTCAAACCCGATCTATTTATAAAAGAAACCCTAAACCCTCAAAAAAGCTGCCCGTTTTGCCATATGACAGCCTCCCAGTTTTTAAACTTGGGGAAATTCGGCTGCGGCAGATGCTATGACACATTCTTTGACGAAGTTTCCAGCCTGCTTAAGCGTATCCACGGAAGCGACACCCATGTGGGGGCTTTCCCAAAAGAACAGGAAAAGCACATTATGGTTAAACGGAAAATTGACAAGCTAAAGGAAGAACTAAACGAAGCGATTTTAAAGGAAAACTATGAGCTTGCGGCGAAGTTAAGGGATGAAATCAAAGAACTTCAAAACAATGAATAATTCAGGAGGTCATTATGAAAAGCTGGTACACTTCCGAAACCGACGGCGGAATGTTTATCTCAACCAGGATAAGGCTTGCTAGAAACATAAAAAACAAGCCCTTCCCTTCACATCTTGACAAAAAAACCGCCCAAGAGATTGCCGCTATGGTTTTTGACATATTTAATAGCGGCAAAATCAAACATGATTTTGACACCTTTTACTTTAACGATTTGAGCGAAAACGAAAAAGCGGTGCTTTTTGAAAAACACCTTGTGAGCGCGGACTTTTTGTCAAAATCGGACCTTCCCCGCGGCGTTGTGATTTCAAAAGATGAAACCATAAGCATTATGATAAACGAGGAAGACCACCTTCGAATTCAGGTGATTTACCCCGGGTTTAAGCTAAAAGAAGCCTATGACTTGGCAAGAAAGCTTGACACATTCATAAATGAAAAAACACCCTATGAGTACCACGAAAAATTCGGGTATTTGACCCACTGCCCCACAAACACAGGAAGCGGCATGAGGGCCTCCGTAATGCTCCACCTCCCCTCCTTGACTTACGCCGGAAGCATTGATAATATTCTTTCAAGCATATCAAAGCTTGGCTTTACAATCAGGGGGCTTTATGGGGAAGGCACAAAAGCGGAAGGCAATATCTATCAGGTGTCAAACCAAATAACTTTAGGAAAAACCGATGAGGAAATTTTAAGGAATTTAAGCGACATAATAAACAAAATCTCAACAAGCGAAAAAGATATTACAAAACAGCTTTACCAAAAAAATGACGCCATGTTTAAAGACAGGTGCATGAGGGCTTTGGGGATACTTCAAAACGCCTATGTGCTATCAAGCTCTGAATTTATCCAGCTGGCTAGCGACGTTAGAAACGGGATAGACTTGGGCATAATTAAGGATATAGACCCCGGAGCCTTAAACGAGCTTTTGGTATTGACGCGCCCTGCAAACATCAAAAAAATAGCGAAAAGAAATCTAAGCGCGGATGAAAGGGACATATTCAGGGCTCAGTTTGTCAGGGAAAGATTGAAACAAAAGTGAAAGAAAGGGATGATGGTATGAGTGAATTTGATCAATTCAATGAAAGCGCGAAAAGGGCATTAACTTATTCACAGGAAGCCGCCATGAGCATGGGGCACAATTATATCGGAACAGAACACGTTTTGGTAGGCTTGCTCCGCGAAAAGAGCGGCATTGCATATAGATTTTTAACAAGCGCGGGCATTACCGAAGAAAAGGTAATTTCAAAAATTGAGCAGTACATTGGGATAAACCCCAACGCAATGCCCATTATCGGGGGCTACACCCCCAGAACCAAAAGGGTAATTGAGTTAAGTTTTATTGAGGCAAGAAGGCGGAAATTCGACTATATCGGGACCGAGCATTTGCTATTGGCAATCTTGAGGGAAAGCGACAGCGTCGCGGCAAGGATTTTGGCGGATTTGAACTTGCCTCCGAACGCTTATCAGGAACTATCAAACGCATTAGGCGACGAAAACCCCATTATGGGGCCAAAGCAAAAAAGCTATTCTTTTAAAGGCGGTTCCACCCCCACCCTCAATCAATTCGGGCGTGATTTAACCGAGCTTGCCCATGAGGGGAAATTTGACCCTGTAATCGGCAGGGACACCGAAATTGAAAGGGTAATCCAAATCCTTTCAAGGCGCACCAAAAACAACCCCTGCATGATTGGCGAGCCAGGCGTGGGCAAAACCGCCATAGCTGAAGGACTTGCCCAAAAGATAGTAAACGGCGAGGTTCCTGAAACCTTAAAAGACAAGAGGGTCTTTGCCCTTGACCTGTCTTCAATGGTCGCGGGGGCAAAGTACCGCGGTGAATTTGAAGACAGGCTTAAAAAAGCCATTGAGGAAGTAATTAAGGCGGGAAATGTAATCCTCTTTATAGATGAAATCCATACAATAATTGGCGCAGGCGCCGCTGAAGGGGCGATTGACGCGTCAAATATCCTAAAACCCTCCCTTGCCCGCGGTGAAATCCAGGTAATCGGGGCTACAACAATAAATGAATACAGAAAACACATTGAAAAAGACGCTGCTTTAGAGCGAAGGTTCCAGCCCGTTCTTATCGGCGAGCCCACCGTGGAAGAAACCATAAGCATACTAAAGGGGCTTAGGGATAAGTATGAGGCCCACCACGGTGTTAAAATCACCGACGAGGCAATCGAGGCCGCGGCGAAACTTTCCGCAAGGTATATAAGCGACAGGTATTTGCCCGACAAGGCCATAGACTTAATCGACGAGGCGGCAAGCAGGGCAAGGCTAAACAGGCTCACAGCCCCAAATGATTTAAAGGATTTGGAAAAGCGATTGGAAGATATACAAAAGGAAAAATCCGCGGCAATCAGGAACCAGGAATTTGAAAAAGCCGCAGGATTGCGGGATGAAGAACTAAGAATTCTAAAGATTTTGGAAGACAAAAAGCAGGAGTGGAAAAACTCCAGCACCTCAAGGGAGATTTCCATCGGCGAAGAAGAAATCGCAAACATCATTTCCGCATGGACAAAAATCCCCGTAAGCCAGCTTACGCAGGAAGATTCCCAGAGGCTTATGAAGCTTGAGGAAACTTTGCACAAGCGGGTTGTAGGCCAGGATGAAGCGATAAACGCTGTGGCAAAAGCAATAAGAAGGGGAAGAGTCGGGCTAAAAGACCCCAAACGCCCCATAGGCTCCTTCATCTTCTTAGGCCCCACCGGGGTTGGTAAAACCGAGCTTACAAAGGCTTTGGCGGAAGCCCTCTTTGGCGATGAAAACGCCATGATAAGGGTTGATATGTCCGAGTACATGGAAAAGCACTCCGTTTCAAAGCTAATCGGCTCACCTCCGGGATATGTGGGTTATGACGAAGGCGGGCAGCTCACCGAAAAGGTGCGAAGAAAGCCCTATTCCGTAATATTGTTTGACGAAATTGAAAAAGCCCATCCCGACGTGTTCAACATCCTTTTGCAAATCTTGGAAGACGGTATTTTAACCGACTCCCAGGGCAGGCGGGTGGACTTTAAAAACACAGTAATCATCATGACCTCAAACGTCGGGGCAAGGAATATTACCGAAAGAAAGAGCCTGGGCTTTACCCTTCAAAAAGAAGACGAGGAAAAGAGCTATAATGAGATAAAGAAAAATGTTTTGGACGAATTAAAGCGGGCATTTAGGCCTGAGTTTTTAAACAGGGTTGATGA
>JAAYMJ010000286.1 GCA_012521455.1 Clostridiaceae bacterium | reverse complement strand
TAGGCGCTGTATTCATCCAAAGTGGAAAAAATGTCCTTCATTATGCTGTCAAAATCGTATTTATCGCTTATTGCCATGTTTTCAATGGCAATTTGGTAAAGCCTGTCCCGGGATACCTCATACCTGTAATTTGCGTCTATGTAATCAATAATCTGATACAGGTAAGCTAAAGTTATCTGTTTGTAATAAGCCTGAACAAGCGAAGATTGCAAATCAATTTCCTGTGTGGTATCCGCTTCTTGTGCAAAGCCCGCGATAGGCACTGACAAGGACAAAAGTACCGCTAATAACAGCGAAATAATCTTTTTTGATATTTTCATAACAACCTATCCTTTCTTCTTGTTTGCTTTTCATCCGTAATAGGAGCATAACGCTTTTTCCAAAACCACGCCGCAGGCTTTTAATATGGTTAAGCTTTCGCCGTCAAAGGAATTCAGGCCTTTGTAGAACTTTTCAATACCGCGGCACAGTTTTTTTATATTCTCTTTGTCATTTGCACAAGATTGACGAGCAATACTCCAAATTAGTTCCCATTTAGAGTCATCCACACATGAAAGTTCCGTCTTTTTGGCATAATGAATGCCTGTAAGTTTATTTATCCTTGATAAAAGGTGGAAATGATAAAATTTTTCATTTTCCGCGCCGTAAGGCTCAAAGTCATAAAAACGCGGCACGTCAAACTTAATTTGCCCTTCTTCCCTTAAAATCTCATCAATAATCTCATTTGAAAAGCTGCGGTCAACAAAGACATTTAAAAAACCGCTTTCTATATAATAACTTGAAAAATAAGCGGGAAGAGTAAAATCACAAAGGCTTATGCCTTCATTCTTTAAAAAAACATTGCTTGAAAGGTCGCCAAACTTCAAATTTTTAGGCACAAACACATCAAAATCCAAGCTGGATTTTGATGTGCTTTTAATTTCCAATATTAAACTTTCCCTGGCTTTTTCAAAAAAACTCATGCTTCCCTTATTCTCAAATGAATATCGTTTAAGGATTGGGGCGTGTTGTTAATTTCAACCTGATACCTTATATTTATATCCCCAACGCCTTCCTTCATATTCACATCCACACATTCGGAAAGTATACCAACGGTAAACCCGCCAAAAGGCGTTTCGTAATAACCGATATGCTTCCTTCCTTGCTCAAATACAAGCTGAGAATTATTATCCCCAAACCTCATCATCGTAACGACGCTGCCGTCGACTTTAACGGTTGTTGTAGTATTTGAACCAAACCCGGTAATTTCGGTTTCCTTATAAGTTATGTAATGCTTTCCGTTTTTCTCGTAGTAATTCCCAGTGGTTACAAACAACGTCTTGTCAGCAGCTTCAGTCCCACTGTTTTGTTTCCCCTCAATGGAGATAATAACCTCTTTACTCATAGCTCCTCTCCTCTTCCATAAGATTATAACATGATAAATGTTATAAATCAAAGGTAAAAAATCGTAAATAAGCTAATCTAGTGCAAAAGAGATTAATTTATCAAGAATTTCCCCGTAAGTAAGGCCCCCGGCCATAAATAGTTTAGGATACATGCTGATGCTTGTAAAACCGGGGATGGTGTTTACTTCATTTAGGTAAATCTTGCCTGTGGTTTTGTGCACAAAAAAGTCAACCCGGGAAAGGCCATTGCACAAAAGCGCCTTATGAGCCCTGATTGCGTATTCTTGTATTT
>JAAYMJ010000285.1 GCA_012521455.1 Clostridiaceae bacterium | reverse complement strand
CCATGTCTGATAACTGATTTTTTCCTTCCTTTTTTCGAAACCAGCTTAACACGGCAGCCGATGTTTTTTTCAAGACTGTTTCTGATGCGCGCAAGCGCCGTTTTCTCAACCACCTTAAAAACACCTCGACTTTCATCGGCTACCATTATATCACATTTTTTTAAATTTGTCAAATAAAATTAGTTATTATAGCAAATATTATAAAAAAATCAATATTTTTTAAACTACTTTTTTATTACTTTTTTGTTACAAGCATTTTTATTAAATTTTCTTGACATTTTTTGCGCAATTATATATAATCTTAAAAGCAATTTATTGCATATCCTTGCTCCCTATGGGGGCCAAAGTCCAAAAGGAGGTGTAGACATGGAAAAAATCATGCACAAGTATGAAACCTTATTTGTTCTTGACTCTACAACACTTTCAGAAGAGGAACTAAACCAATTGACAGAAAAGTTTAAGGATTTGATTTCCCAGCATGGAGAGATTGAAAGTGTTGACGTTTGGGGCAAAAGGCGCCTTGCATATCCTATCAAATACAAAAATGAAGGATATTATGTGCTAATTAATTTCACATCCGATGCGTCTTTCCCAAAAGAGCTTGATCGTATTTATGGTATCACAGACGGGGTCTTAAGGACATTAATAGTTCGCAAGGATGACTAATGTAAGAAGGTGTAATGAATGAACAAGGTCATTTTATTAGGAAGACTTGTCAGGGATCCGGAAGTTAGTTTCGCCTAACGGGATTAGTGTGTGCCGCTTTTCAATCGCTGTGCAAAGGCGGTATGTAAAAGCCGGCGAAGAAAGAAAAGCAGATTTTATAAACTGTGTTGCATGGCGGCAGCAGGCCGAATTTATCGGCAAGTATTTTTCCAAAGGGCAAAGAATACTAATAGAAGGAATGCTTCAGTCCCGCTCATGGGAAGGGGCAGACGGAAAAAGGCAGTACGCAACTGAAGTTGTGGTTGACCAGGTTTCCTTTGTTGATTACAAAAAAGACCAAGAACCTTCTTACGATACGGGCCTTGATATGTCGGATCCTTTTGCGGACTTGCCGGAGGGGATTTCCCCGATAGACTCTGATGATGATTTACCGTTTTAAATACGAATAGAAAGGAGTTAAGAATAAATGGAAAGCAAAGAAAAAGTTGAAAAAGTCAGCCGCAACAGAAAAAGCCGTAAAAAAGTTTGTGCTTTTTGTGTAGATAAAATCGAAAAAATTGACTATAAAGATGTTGCGAAACTCCGTCGCTACATTTCTGAAAGGGCAAAAATATTGCCAAGAAGAATTACCGGAACTTGCGCAAAACATCAAAGACAGCTTACTGTTGCCATTAAAAGGGCTAGACACGTTGCACTATTACCATTTACCAGCGAATAAGGTTTTAGCACACAATAATCAGGGCGGCGAAACCGCCCTTTATTTTATACATACTTGAATAAATGCCCCCATGGAAAAATATAATCTAAAAAAGGGGGCTTTGATATGAAAAAAAGATTTTGGGTTTTGCCATTATTGATTTTACTTGCCTTTGCGGTTGTCTTTTTGATTGCGACATCAAACGGTAAAAGCGATTATGTTAAATTCATTGAATCCTATGGGTGGGAAGTGGAGGATACTCCCATTGAAATTGAAAGTTTTAAACTTCCCGATACTTTAGATACAGTATATATGGTATATAACGACATTCAATTAAGAGCCCACTTTGACCTTACTCCTTATATGGGAAAGGAAGTAACAAGGTATACATACAAGGTTTTAAATTATGTAGACGGCGCAAGGTGCAACATTTTAGTATATGATGGCAAAATCATCGCTGCGGATATTTCAACAGTTGCGATTGACGGGTTTATGCACGCAATAAACGAAAGGCCGTATTAATAAAAAAACGAAAGGATAGATTATGAGGCTTGACAAATTCCTGGGCGCCACAGGATTTGGGTCCAGGCGCGATATTAAGGAAATAATCAAAAAAGGCCGCGTGAGTGTGAATGGCAAAGCCGTCTTTGATCCATCGGTTCATATTGACCCCCGGGCCGATGAAGTTTT
>JAAYMJ010000284.1 GCA_012521455.1 Clostridiaceae bacterium | reverse complement strand
TCGGCCTCGTTGCCGTCAAGATAATACTTTGCCTCATCCTTGTTTCCGGTAATGGAAATGGTGTGGGTTTTGCCGTTTGCGGTAATAGTTGCGGACTGAAGCCTGTTTATGTCAATTAAGGCAACATACCTTTCGATTAGCTCATAGCCTGTTAAATCCACAAAGGAGATTATGGATTCGTCAACAACAAATACGTCGTCCTTGCCTTCCTGTTTTACATACCTTCCCCCCTCGGTTTTTTCCCCAACGTAAAAAGTGTCATATTCGCCGCTGATTTTAACCTTTACGGTGTAGAGGGGGTCCTTTAGCCCGTATTTTTCCAAGTTTGACGGGTCATCCACATAGGATTTTGCCATAATGCTTGCGATATTGTTTAAAAGGCGATTTATGACTTCTTCATTGGAGGCGTTCCTTTCATAGGGGGACAGGATTTTCCAATAAGACAGCACCCCAAGCTCGTCTTTAGGGCCTGCGGGGTCCTGCTGGACGTGCACTGTTGCTCCGTCTTTTTTGGTTATAATCACTTCCGTGATTGTGCTGGTGTCAATATCTAAAACGGATTTGTCCCTAAAATCGTTTAGGCTTTGCAAAAAGGTGTCGCCCTTTGATTTTGTGATTGTGTATATGGCGTTTTTGTTTTTGTCCTTAAAATAATACTCGGTGCCTGTCGGGGTTAAGTCCCCCAGGTCAAATTCGTGCTCGCTGTCATCCGTTAGGGTCACAATGATTTTTGATGAGGGCACGCTTAAGCCGTATATGGACAAATCCGCGCCTTCCTCGTCTAAAACAAGGGATGTGGCCTTTATGTCAGCTACGTCATAGGCCAAATTTTCCACTTTAGATAAAATTAATTGCGCCGCTTCCAAATTTAAAACTTTCCATGAGTCCCCCGCCTTGTAGAAGGTGTAGTCCCCGTGTTTGTTTAAAATGCTTATTTTTGCCACCTTTGCCTTATCAGTTGAAAAGATGACGATATCATCGCTAATTTTATCGTTTACATCGTTTTCATTGTCTTTTGCCGTATCCATGTTAATTAGGAAAAAGTAGCTGCCAATTAGCGCGATAATTATGATAAATACTGCAATAATGCTTTTCTTTTTTAACATTTATTATAGATGCCTCCTCTTAATCCATACAACCAAGCCCCAGACAAAAGCGGCAAGGGGAAGCACAACCGAAAAGATTACCGGGTAAACCAATAACATTTTTTGGCTCATTACAAGCTTTTGCACCCTCTTATCCTTTGAGGCTATTGACAAGATTTGAATTTTTGACTCCAATGTTTCCTGGAGCGCTTTTGCCATTATCTCGCGGTTTGCGAAGTTTTGCTCGTCTAAAATGTTAAAACCGTAGCTTGAGGAAGTAAACCCGAAAATCCCCGAACTTCCCGCAAGAAGGAGTTTACCCTGCTTTGACGTGTCCCTCACAGATGTCCTAGTGGCGTAAACCAACAGGTTAAAACTACCTTCCTGGCTAACTTCGCTTAAAATCTGGTTGTCCCTGATTTCATAAGTTACCGCTTTGTCGGTGGTCTTAAGAAGGGGTGTTGCGTTTACTAATGAATTCCCCTCAATCCCAATGCTTCTGCAGTAGGGCGCCAAAACATTGGCCTTTTGGCTTTGGGCAAGGGAAGTTATTTCGTGGCTTTGGATTTGGGCTAAAATAAATGGTTTTATGCCCTCGGTATAGTAATTCCTGTCCTGTTCCGCGATAATGTCGCTTCCCACATTAATGCCCCACTCGGTTAAATAATTGGTAAGTTTAGGCAAGGTTGTTCCCACGTCAAGGGAAAGATAAACGCAGCCGCCCCTGTCGAAGTATTCGTCGATTTTATCGATTTCAGAGGCGCCAAAATCCAGGCGCGGGCCTGCGATGAACAAAATGTCGCAATCCGCGGGGATGTCCTCGGAAAGAAGGTTTATTTCATGAAGGCTCATGTTTTCACCTTCTAAAAATGAGCT
>JAAYMJ010000283.1 GCA_012521455.1 Clostridiaceae bacterium | reverse complement strand
TTAAATTCAATGATCCATCTTGCTTTTTTGATCACCACGATACCTCCTATTCTTAAATTTTTAATTTTCGCAAATTTTTATCTATTATACAACACAATTCCCTTTTTGTCCACGCTTAAAATATAAAAATTGTGATATAAATAACTAAAATTTATATATAAAAATTACAAATCCCGTTTTCTCAACAAATCCAAAACCTTGCTGAAGTCTTGCGGAAGGGGGGCTGAAAATTCCATATATTCTTTGGTTTTGGGATGAATAAACCCGATTGTTTTGGCGTGCAAAAGCTGCCCTTCCAAATTGAACTCATCCTTTATGCCGTACACCTTATCTCCCACAACAGGATGATTTTTGTATTTCATATGAACCCTTATCTGGTGAGTCCTTCCGGTTTTAAGCCTGCAGGAAACCAAGGTGTATTTTAAAAACCGCTCAATCACCAAAACATTTGTAATAGCCTCCCGGGCATTGCCGCTTTTTTTGACCGCCATTTTTTTGCGGTCCTTATCATCCCGCCCGATGGGGGCGTCAATTACAAAGGAGTCCTCTTTTATGTTTCCATGAACTAAAGCATAGTATTCCCGAAAGAGAGTCCTGTGCTTTAGCTGTTCGGATAAGGCTTTATGGGTTTCATCGTCCTTTGCCGCCACCAAAAGCCCCGTTGTGTCCTTGTCAAGGCGGTGCACAATGCCGGGGCGGATTTCCCCGTTTATTCCCGAAAGCTTACCCTTGCAGTGGTAAAGGATTGCGTTTACCAACGTGTTGTCGTAATTCCCCGCCGCAGGGTGGACAACCATATTGCGGGGTTTGTTTATGACCAAAAGGCAGTCGTCTTCATACACAATGTCCAAATCAATTTTTTGGGGCTCAAGGCTTATGGTTTTTGGGTCGGGAACAACCACATCAATCCTGTCCCCCGCTTTTGTTTTGTAATTTGCCTTAATCATCTTCCCGTTTACGGTGATTTGCCCTTCTTCAATGAGTTTTTGCACATACGAGCGGGAAAGTTCTGGTATTTTTCCGCAAATCAGCTTGTCAGCCCTCTCGGTTTTTTCCGCCTCAAATGAGTAGCTTTTCACCATTACCCATTCCCTTCGCTTTTTATTTTGCCTTCCAAAAAGATGGTGTGGATAAAAAGCAGCGCCACGCCGCAGACTATGGCGCAGTCGGCGATGTTAAAGACGGGAAAATTGATAAGGCGGAAATCCAAAAAATCTATGACATACCCCAGCCGGAGTCTATCAAAAATGCTGTTTCCAACCGCCCCTGAAATTATCAGGGCAAAGGAAAGCCTCACCATTTTGCTTTGGGGTTTGGTTTTTATTAAATAAAGGATTAACGCCAGAATAATTATTATGGATAAAACCAATAAAAGAACCCTTTTCCCCTGAAACATGGAAAAGGCCGCCCCTGTGTTTTGGACATAGGTAATGTGAAAAACATCTTTTATAACCGGCAGGGTCTGCCCAATCTCAAATTTTTGTGAAATCATAAATTTTGTCCCTTGGTCTGCGCATAAAATAAGCGCGCCAATTAAGAAATAAAGCATAAAACCTCCAAAATAATATAAGTGAAGTTCGATAGAGCCTATCGAACTTCACAAATAATTTTATTCTGTTACAACGCTTAAACACCTTGGGCATAGGTGCGGGTGCTCGCTATTCTTTCCAACTTCCGTTGAATACATCCAGCACCTTTCGCACTTTTCCCCGTCTGCCTGGCTAACCTTTACCTTAACGGGTGTGGTTTCGCCAACAAACGCGTCCTGTAATTCCTCATCCTTTACAAGTTCCACATTGGATACAATGAATATGGTTTTTAAATCGTCAGCGTATTCGGAAAGAAGGTCATATAATTTGCCGCTTGCGGAAATTTTCACGCTTGCGCCCAAAGAATGGCCGATAATTTTATCCGTTCTTGCGATTTCCAATGCCTTTGATACATCGCTTTTTACATCCAAAAGCTGTTCCCATCGTTCAACCAATTCGTCGTTGTCCCATTCGCCGCGGATTTTTGGCATTTGATTTAGTATCACGCCTTCTTTGTTGTCGGAGTCAAGATGGGGCATGTATGACCATATTTCATCGGAAGTGTACGCAAGTACTGGGGCTATAAGCCTTACTAAATTGTCTAAAACATAAAACATTGTGGTTTGCGCCGCGCGTCTTGGCTTTCCGTCAGCCTTTTCGGTATACAGCCTGTCTTTTATAACATCCAAGTAGAAATTGCTCATATCCACAACGCAGAAGTTGTGAAGGTTGTGAAACATCAAGTGGAATTCATAGGCGCGGTATGACTCCAATACCTTCTTTGTTATGGCGTTAAGCCTCGCTAGGGCAAATTTGTCTATTTCCAAAAGCTCATCATATGGCACTAAATCGCAATTTGGGTCAAAGTCGTTTAAGTTGCCCAGAATAAACCTTGCGGTATTCCTGATTTTCCTGTACACTTCGGAAATTTGTTTTAGGATTTGCTCGCTTAGCCTTACGTCGGATTTATAGTCGGCAGATACAACCCATAGCCTTAAAATGTCGGCGCCGTATTTTTGGATAATTTCTAACGGCGCAATACCGTTGCCCTTTGATTTTGACATCTTTCTTCCTTCGCCGTCCTGCACCATTCCGTGGGTGATTACCATTTTATATGGCGCCCTGCCCCTGGTGGCAACGCTAGTTAATAGGGATGACTGGAACCATCCGCGGTATTGGTCGTTTCCTTCAAGGTACATATCCGCAGGGCTTCTTAGGCCCTCTTTTACTTCCAAAACCGCCGCGTGACTTGAGCCTGAGTCAAACCAAACGTCCATTATGTCGGTTTCCTTTACAAATTCAGTGCTGCCGCATTCGCACTTGGTGCCCTCGGGCAAAATCTCGCTTGCGTCATGGGTGTACCATGCGTTTGAGCCTTCTTTTTTGAATAGTTCAGCAACCGCTTTTATGGTATCCTTATTGATTAATTCTTTTTTACATTCCTTGCAATAGAAAATCGGGATCGGAACGCCCCAGTTTCTCTGTCTGGAAATGCACCAGTCGGCCCTGTCTAATACCATGTTTGTAATTCTCTCTTCGCCCCAGGCGGGAAGCCATTTTACGGTTTTTATTGCCTTTACCGCCTCGTCTTTGAACTGGTCAATGGAGGCAAACCACTGTTCCGTCGCGCGGAAAATAATCGGGTTTTGGCACCTCCAGCAGTGGGGATACTGGTGTTCAATTTCCACTTTTTTAACTAAAGCGCCCAATTCTTCTAAATCCTTTAAGATTGCCTTATTTGCCTCATAGTATTTTAATCCCTTGTATTTGCCCGCAAGTTCGTTCATCCTTCCCTGGTTGTCAACGGGCACAATTATGGGAAGTTCTTTATATTTTTTGCAAACCTCATAGTCTTCCACCCCATGGCCCGGCGCGGTGTGAACGCAGCCTGTGCCGGCGTCCAGTGTAACATGGTCCCCCAAAATCACAAGGGATGTCCTGTCAATGAAGGGGTGCTGGCATACGATATATTCTAAATCTGAGCCATTATACCTTTTTACTTCTTCTAAGTTAGAAAGTTCCGTCGCTTCCTTGAATTGTTCAAGAAGGTCGGTTGCAATTACATAGTATTCGTCATTGTTTTTAACCAAACTATATGAAAATTCAGGATTGAGGCATATCGCGACGTTTCCGGGAAGGGTCCATGTGGTGGTTGTCCAAATTACAAAATAAATTTTTGCATTGTCAATTCCCGTATCGGAAAATACGCCTTTATCGTCTTTTACCTGGAATTTTACATAAATGGAGTCGGATTTATCCTGGGCATATTCAATTTCAGCCTCGGCCAGCGCGGTTTCGCAGTCAGCGCACCAGTAAACCGGCTTTAGGCCTTTGTAAATATACCCTTTTTCAGCCATTTCGCCAAAGATTTCAATTTGTTTTGCCTCAAATTCGGGGGTCAATGTGATGTAGGAGTTGTCCCAATCGCCCAAAACCCCCATGCGCTTTAGCTGTCCCATTTGGTTTTGGACATATTTTAAAGCAAAGTCTTTGCATACTTCCCTGAATTCCACAGGGGATACATTGTGGCGGTTAATGCCTAACCTTTTTATCGCCTGTGTTTCAATGGGAAGCCCGTGGGTATCCCAGCCGTGAATATATGGGGCCTTGTAGCCGTCCATGTTTTTAAAGCGGGTAATTATGTCTTTTAAGCTTTTGTTTAAAGCGTGCCCTGTGTGCAAGTCCCCATTTGCAAATGGCGGGCCGTCATGAAGAATGAATAAGGGTTTGTCTGAATTTACTTCCATTAATTTGTCGTATAATTTTTCTTCCTCCCACTTTTGTAAAATTTCAACTTCTCTTTGAGGAAGATTGGCCCTCATAGGGAAGTCGGTGACAGGAAGGTTTAGTGTTTTGCTGTAGTCCTCCATAATAACCTCCAAATTATGCGTCTTGTAGCGTGCTCAATTCTTTAATGATGTCCATTTGGCTTTGCAATAAAGATTGGCACTTTATATTAAATTTAGCAATTTCATTTTTTAGCGCTTCTTTTTGCCTTGTTAGCTCCTCAATTTCCTTTTTTAGGTTTTCCGCAATACCTTCGGCGCGGATTTTTGCTTCTTTTTCTATGATTTCCGCTTTTTCCTTTGCCTGCCTGATGATTTCTTCCCCGGTCCCCTGGGCAACCATCAGCGCGTTTTGCATTGTCTCCTCAACGGATTTATACTGCTGCACAAGGCCGTCTAAAACCGCGATTTTATCTTTTAACGCGATATTTTCTTTATAAAGGGCTTCATAATCTTTTACGAGTTCAGCAAAAATATTGTCAACATCTTCCTTGCGGTAACCGCCAAGAAAGTATTTCGGGAATTCAATCTTTTCAAGGTCCAATGGTGAAAACATAAAATTTCCCCCTAAACATATTTATTTATGGTAACAAAAATCCGCCCTTTTCTTGAATAGTCCCCGACATTAATTATGCCTTTCCCAAAACCCCGGACGGAAATTATGTCGCCGTCCTTTACCAAGGATGAGGGCTTTTTGGCTTCTATATAGTTTAAAAAAACCTTATTTGCCATAATCAATTCCAAAGCGTTTTGCCTTGAACTTCTTGCAAACAAAGCCACAATACTGTCAAGCCTTAAGCTTTGCACCGTCCCTTGGATTTTTACAAATTCTAGTTTTGGCAAAACGCCAAAGTCCTCAATTTTTGAAACCTTTACATTTTCATTTTTGACTTTGATTAAATTGTTTATAATAAAATCCGTCATGTGGCTCATGACGAAAACATAAGCCTCGTTTTCCTTTACAATAATATCCCCTAAAATTTCCCTCTCAATGCCTAAAGACGTCAAAGCCCCCAGATAATCCCTGTGGGAAAGGAAATTGTCTTTGTCAAAATGAGTGATTTTTAATAAATCAATAGGGAAACTGCCTTCACCAAACAGGATAATTTGCCGCTCGGCGCCGTCATACCCGCCAT
>JAAYMJ010000282.1 GCA_012521455.1 Clostridiaceae bacterium | reverse complement strand
TTCAGCGGATACATTCATTCCGGGCAATAAATCCCCGGGCTCGTCAATGGTTACTTCCACCGCGTATGTGGTAACCCCGTTTTGGGATACGCCTTCGCTGGCGATTTTGGTAACCCTGCCTTCAAATTTTTCATCCGGCAAGGCGTCGGCTTCAACTTCCACCTTTTGTTCAAGCTTTATTTTGGCAATATCTAATTCGTCAACATTAATTGTAAAAATCATTTTGGACATATCGGCCACAACCATCAAGGTGGTGGACTGTGTCCCTTCAATGGTGTCCCCCGCTTTATAGTTTTTGGTAATCACCACTCCGTCGATGGGGGATTTTATGTAGTAGTTATCAAGGCTCTTTTTGCTGGATTCCAAGTTTAACTCGCTGTCCCGAAGGGAAATCTGGGCCCTTTCATAGGAATTTATCAAAGAGTCGTTTTCAAGTTCCGCAATTTTTTGGCCTTTTTCAACCCAGTCATTGTTTTTAACATAAACCTTTTTAACGGTTCCTGAGGATTCGCTCATTAAGCTCACTGGTTCGGGGTATTCAATAGCCCCCGCGGCGGGGGATACCATGTCCCCTGACGGGGTATGCACCGTTGCGGTAACCATAGTACCCACAGGGATTGCCCCAGGGTTTGAAAGCTTAATTTCCACTTCATAAAGGGCAGCTCCTAATGATTGGGCCTGGGATACCGAGCTTTTGGACACAACAGTCCCTTCCACGTTCATCATGAATTTTTCAATGCCGATGGTTGCTTTTTGGCCTTCCTTTATATGGGAAATTTGCGAGCTGTTAAAGGGAACCTTTGCTATTAAGGTATTTACATCGGTGATTTTCCCGATTTTTGATTTCCCCGCCTGTTCCCCTACTTTTAGGGTAAAGTCCGTAAGCTGGCCGCTGGCGGGGGCGTATATGGTTAGGTTCCTGATATCCTTTAGGGTTTCTTCCAGCGCAATCCTTTGGTTTTTAATATTGTTTTGCATTTTTTCAATGTTGATATCCGCATCCTCGTGGTCTATTTCATACAGCAAATCATCTTTTTTCACATAATCCCCCACATCAAAAGGGGACTTTAAGATGTCGCCGCGGACTAACGGCACAATGTCATACCTTTCAATGGGGGAAACGGTGCCTGAGCCTGATATGGTGTTTCTGATTGAGCTTTTAATAACCGTTGCTGTTTGCACAGTTTCCTCATTGGTTGAGGCTTCGCTTTTTTTCTTTTTGGATATGTATTGGAATATGCCAAACCCTACCGCAAAAATTAAAACAACGGCCAATATGCGTTTTGCCCATTTGCTTTTTAAAAATCCCTTTATTTTTTCCACATAGTTTCCTCCTTAAACGCTTTATTTGATGCCTAAACCACATTATAAACTATTCTTATGTTAAATTAGTTTCCGAAATGTGAACAAATCGTTAATTTTTATGTATTTTTTGCCACAAACAAATTTTATGTAATGTTTTTGGCAATTATAATTAATATTCTAAAAGACAGCTTGTCCCGCTTTTTTCGTTATAAAATAACCAAAAGTTCGGGAAAATTCCCGAACTTTTAGTCCTCGTCCCTTAATTTATAGCCGCATTTTGAGCAGTATACATCTTCTTTTTGCGATATGTTTTCACAGTTTGGGCATTTTACCACGTTTTTTATCTTCCCTAGCTTTGCCTTTAGGGCGTCAATTTCATCAATCAAGTCATCAACTTTATTAAACATTTCGTTTAGCTCAAAATCCACCTGCCCGTCGTTTTTGTATGCCTGATAAGCCATTTTTCCTATCTGGGTATATAGCTTTTTTAAGTCCTGTTCTTTTGCCACTAATTCGATATTTATCTTAGTGCTTTCGATTACTTCGCTTCCCTTTTTCGCAGCCATGGCTGCCCCTTCGGAAATTTTTTCCTTCAATTGGTCAAAAATATCCATATTTTCACCACCCCTTTAAACTTATATTTTATTATAGCATACTTTTTTTAAAAAACATACTCCCATTTTTTGTTTGCGTTTTTACAAAGTGCTTCCGCCAATGAATTCGCGGATTATGGAGGTTTTCGGGATTAGGTCCAAATCAATCGGGAGAAAGTAGCTTAAAAGCTCAAGCAGCCTTTGTGCCTGGGTATATTCTTCCGCGTCCTTTCCCACCTTTTTTAAAAGCATTTCCCCAAGATTTTTTAGCGCGCAGAATTCGTAAATCAGCGATGAATTAAAAATCTCATCCGCTGTTTCTTCGTAGGGAAAAATGTTTGACCTTTCCCCCCGCCTTACCGAGGGCCACATTTTAAGCGTGCCTAATGCGTCGGTGTTCCTGAATTCAAAATCTCTCACAATCCGCCTCAAAAGCCTTGTGTCAGAAGGGGATATGGAATTGTATTCGTCAAAGCTCAAAGCGGTAAGCGGGGTGCAGTAAATCTTATATTTATTCTTTTGCGGGATTGAAAAGGTGAGTTTATTGTTTAGGGCATGTATCCCTTCCACGATTAAAACCTGGTTTCTCATAAGCCTTACCTTTTGGGCGTTATGTGTCTTTACCCCTGTTTGAAAATCATGGTGAGGAAGATAAACCTCCTCGCCGTTTATTAGTTTTGTCAAATGCTTATTAAAAAGCTGGTTATCTATTGCTTCCACCGACTCAAAGTCGTAGTTCCCCTCATCATCTAAGGGGATTTGCTCCTTTGTGTGGTAGTAGTCGTCTAAAGATATGGTAATGGGGATTACGCCCATGACTTTCAGGGCAAGGTTTAGCCTTTTTCCAAAGGTGGTTTTGCCGCTGGAAGACGGGCCGGAGATTAGGATAACTTTTAAATCCGACAAATTCCTTTTTATGTTTAGCACAATTTCGGAAATCCGCTGCTCATGAAGCCGTTCCGCCAAATTTACGACTTCGTTTGCCTTCCCCGCGCGGATTGCCCGGTTTAGGTCTTTTACGTTTCCTAATCCTAAAAAATCCCCCCATGAGCGGTAGCTGAAAAGGGTCTCTATCAAGCGCTTGCTTGCAAGGCTGACGTTTTTTATGTTTTCATAATTTGAAGGGTATGATAGCAAAATCCCTTCTTCATATTCGGTTAATGTGTACTCCGATACGGATGATGAAAAAATGCACAGCCTGTCAAAAACCGGATGGTACCCCGCTTCATTGACTTTGCACATCTTAATTGTGTTTTTCGGGTATTCCAAAATATTTCGGGCAAGTTCCGCCTGGCCCTGGCCGTTTAGGATTTTTGCCGCTTCTTCCTTTGAAAATTCCTTTACTTCAAATATGATATTTTTATTTATTATTTCATCCATTTGCGCCTTAATATTTTCTAAAACCACGCCCGGCTCATCGGGGGTATTTAGTATCTGGCAGTAGGTGGATTTTCCCACCGACTGCTTTATGTCAAGCTTGCAGCCGGGATAAACCTTTAGGGCGCTGGTTATAAAAATAAAAATCAGGCTGTGGCGGTAAATCTTATACCCTTCTTCGGAAGTCAATTCAACGGTTTTTAACTTGTCGCCGTCATTTACGCGGTAGTCAATGCCGCAAAACTCATTGTTGGCTTTAACCGCCAAAACTTTTTTTAAATCAGCGTTTTGCTTTTTTAAAAACTCTAATACGGTATAGTTTTTGTCAATTTCCACTTCCCGGTTATTGAAAAGCACGGTCATTTTACTCATCTCCATCTTTTGAGGGTTAAAAGCTTACAAGCTTTTTGGATATTTGTTCATCTAACCTTAAAATATACTCCTTTACCTCTTTGACGTTATAAAACCTCTCGTGCCTGTCGCCGTAAAGTATTTTTGTGGTGGAACCGGCACCGAGCCCGATTACGGTTTGGAATTCCTCCATCATGTAGATATTATATAAGCACTCAAAGCCTTCTTTTGAAAAACCTATGTTTTCTAAATTCCCCACCGTCCGTTTTTGCTTATACATGTAGTAGGGTTCATAGAAACTTTCGGATAATCTATTATAAGCATAATGTATCATATTTGTTACTTCCTTGTGGTAATCCATTGAGATGTCCGTGATTTCCTCTTTTAGTTTTGAGGCCCTTTTTATATACATGGTATGAACGCTTATATTTTCAGGGGAGAGGGATATTACCTCGTCCAAAGTCCTTTTGAAATCATCCAAGGTTTCATTGGGCAGCCCCGCGATAACGTCGGAGTTAATGCATGGGATTTGGGCTTCCCTTGCAATTTCAAAGGCTTTTAATATATCTTCCCTTGTATGGTGCCTTCCTATGGTTTTTAAGGTTTCATCGTTCATGCTCTGGGGATTTATGCCAATCCTTGTGGTGCCTAGCTCTTTTAAGGTTTTTAGCTTTTCATAATCAATGGTGTCAGGCCGCCCCGCCTCAACGGTGATTTCTTTAATCCCGTCTGGTTTTATGTTTTTGTAAAGGGCGTCAAAAATCCGCTTAAAGTCACTGCTTGTGGCAACGGTTGGCGTTCCCCCGCCAAAATAAATGGTTTCAACCCTTTTCCCCAAGTCCGAAATGTGTTTTGTCACAAGGCCGATTTCCTTGATTAAGGCGTTTAAGTAGTCTTGAAAAATGCCTTTTGTAAAGGAGGAAGAGGACAAAAAGGAGCAGTAAACGCAGCGGGACGGGCAGAAGGGGATACCGATATAAAGGCTTACCGCGGAATTGTTCATGTTTTTTATTATTTCCTTTTCCTTTTCATAAATCTTTAAAACCAAATCAGTTTTTTCATCAGAAACAAAGTATTCATTTTTAAAAACTTCTTTAACTTCTTCTTTACTATAGCCTTCCTTAAAATAATTAAAGGCCGCCTTAACTGGCCTTATCCCCGTCAATATGCCCCACGGCACGGGGTTTTTTGAAATCTTTTTCGCACACAAAAACGCGGATTTTTTAATGGCGTTTCTAATTTGCCTGTCATCTTCCGCCCTTTGGGTGTAGTTTTCTTCCCATTCGTTTTCCCCGATTTTTATTTTTGTAAAAACCAAAACCCTGCCGTCATTTTGTGTAAGGCTGCTTTCAACGCTTATCCCTTCCAAATTGGTAAAAAAGGACATAATGACTTCCCTGACGGCGTTTTCCTCATTATGCCCGTATATTTTAATATCCATACAATTCATTCCTTAAGTAGGGGTTAAACAATATTTCGTCCATTATGGTGGTTTCCTCTCCATGACCGGGGAAAACCCGGGTGTCTTTTGGAAGTTTCATAAGCTTTCCTACGGATTGCAAAAGTTCCCTGAAGTTCCCAAAGTCATACCTTCCGATAGTGCCTTTAAACAAAGTGTCCCCTGAAATTAAAATTTTGTTTCCAAAAAGACAAATCCCCCCTGGGGAATGTCCGGGGGTGTGTATTACGGTAAGCTCATATTTCCCCGCCTTTACAATATCCCCGTCATGCAAAAACCTATCCGCCTTTGGCGCGGTGATATTTTCCCCTGTAAAATTTGCTGCTAAATTTTTATTGGTGTTAGAAAGCATTTCACTATCCGCCTCATGGATTGAAACGGTGGCGTTGGTTTTTTCCTTTAAAAACCCCACCGCCCCGATATGGTCAAAATGGCCATGGGTTAGGACGATTTCAGTTACGTTTAAATTCTTTTTGACAATGTAGTCATATATCCTTTCCCCCTCATCCCCGGGGTCCACTACAATCACGTTTTCCTCGTCGCCTAAAACATAGCAGCAAGTCCCTAAAGCCCCTACCACTATCTTTTTAAAAAGCATACTTTAATCCCTTTCTTATATTTTAATAAATTGCGGTTTTCTATTTTCATACACAGTAAAATATTTAAACCCTGCTTCTTTTAAGATTTCAAAGCCATCTTCCAAATTTGCCCCCACATGTCCGGGGTAGTGGGCGTCGGAGCCTAAAGTTATTATTTCCCCGCCCAGTTCTTTATACCTTTTTAACACTTCAATTTTGGGCAAAGGTTCGCCTAAACCCTGTCTTAAGCCTGACAAATTAAGCTCAATCCCCCGCCCTTTTTCAATCGCGGTTTTTAAAACTTTGTCCAGTATTACGGGGT
>JAAYMJ010000281.1 GCA_012521455.1 Clostridiaceae bacterium | reverse complement strand
TAATTGATTTGGTAAACGCCGCGCGGGAAAAGTTTATAAGGCCGGTTGTGAATTTAAAAAACGCCGTGTCCGGGAAAAAAAGCGCAAAAGAATTTGCCCACGCCATTTACAGCTTTTTACAGGAACTGGATTTATACAATAAGGTTTTAAAAAAAGCCCAAAAGTTTATGGAAAGCGGGCAGGTGGATTTGGCCAGCGAGTATACCCAGATTTACAATATCTTTATCAATACCTTGGACACATTGGCGGACTCCATTGTGGACAGGAAATACAATTTTGAACAAATCGCGAAAATCCTAAGAGGCGCCCTTTCAGAGGTGGAAATCGGGTTAATTCCCCTTTCTTTGGACTCGGTACTTGCGGGAAACCTTGACCGCTCAAGGGCGGCAGAGGCAAAGGTTTTGTTTTTGCTGGGCGTAAATGACGGGATTTTCCCCGCCATTTCCTCGGGAAGCGGGCTTTTGACCGACCAGGACAAGCTGGCGCTGGAAGAAGCCCATATTGAGCTTTCCCCGAAAGTGCGGGACAAGGCGTATATGGAAGAGCATTTGGTTTATAACGCCATAACGATTGCCGATAGCAAGCTATATTTGTCTTACAGCGTATCCGACAGCGCCCAGCGGGCGTTAAGGCCGTCAAGGATAATAAGCGGGGTAAAAGAAATATTCCCTCAAGTTGAATTTTATGATTTTACTTTAGACGGGCTTGATTTTAAAAAAATAAGCAACAAAAGCGGGACATACCCCCAGCTTATTGAAAATTTGAGAAAGCGGTATGACGGCAAAAAAATTTCACCCGTATGGGATGAGGTTTACGCATTCTTTAAAAAAGATGAGGAATATAAGGAAAAATTAAATTCCGCTTTGGAAAATTTCAAAAGGAAAAACCAGGCGGAAAAAATCAAAAAGGAAATTTTGGACAAAATGTATGAAGGAGGCGTAACCACAAGCGTTTCCAGGCTTGAAAGCTACAACCGCTGCCCCTTTTCATATTATGTAAACTACATGCTTAAGGCAAAGCCCAAAAAGAAAGCCCAAATCACCGGGGTTGACGTGGGAACATTAATCCATGAGGTTATATCCCGCTTTTCCATAGGCCTTAAAAAGGAAAACAAAAACTGGCGGGAAATTGATGAGGAATACATTGACAAAAAGGTGGATGAAATCATAGATGAGCTTTACGCATTTATAAACCCCTACATATTAAGCCAAAACCAAAGGATGGCCTATTTGATTTTGAGGCTTAAAAGAATTTCCAAAAAGAGCATAAAACTAATAAAACACCACATAACATCGGGCAAATTTGAGCCTTTAGGGTACGAGGTTTCCTTTTCCGACAACGGCCAGTTTAAACCCTTAACCATATCCCTTCCCACGGGGCAGAAAGTGAAGCTCACAGGAAGGATAGACAGGATTGACGTTTTAAACAAAAACGGGGAAAGCTTTATAAGGATTATAGACTATAAATCCCACCATAAGGATTTTAACTTAACCGACGTTTATTACGGGCTTAATTTGCAGCTTGCGGTGTACATGGGGGCGGTGCTTGAGAGCGGAAACGAAAATTTACAAAAGGTTAAAAAACCCGCGGGCATGCTTTATTTTAAGCTTGACGACCCGGTTGTGGAACTTGCGCCTGACTCTTTGGAAGAAGACATCGAGTACGAAATGCAGCAGAAGTTAAAAATGCGGGGTCTTTTGGTAGAAGATGAGGAAATAATAAAAAGCATGGACGTAAACATAGGGTCAAAATCCACGGTTATCCCCGCCGAACTTACAAAGGAAGGGAAACTTAGCGCGTCAAGCAGCCTTGCCACTATGGAGCAGTTTAACATGCTGATAAAACATGCCAAAAAAGTGGTAAAAGAGTTATCAAGCCTTCTTTTGTCGGGGGAAATACCCATAAGGCCCGCAAGAAAGGACAAAAACAATGAAAACACCGCCTGCGCATACTGCGACTACAAATCCATTTGCGCCTTTGAAGGGGACAATTTCAACGATATTTTTAAACTAAAAGCAGAAGAAGTATATAAAAAGATTTCAGGGAATGATGGAAATGCCGGAAATTAAATGGACAGCCTCACAAAATGAGGCAGTAAAATCAAAAGTAGCAAATATACTGGTTACCGCCGCGGCGGGAAGCGGGAAAACCCAGGTGTTATCCGGAAGGATTTTAAACAGGATAATTGAAGAT
>JAAYMJ010000280.1 GCA_012521455.1 Clostridiaceae bacterium | reverse complement strand
TTTTAGCAAAAAGGGGTCAAAAAGGGGGGCAATCTCACAATCCAGATACTCTTTTGCCAAAACAACATCTGTAATTCCTCTATTTATCATCACAGTAGCAGTAACAGGGGAAATTTTAAAAGCTTTAGATAGGACGTATAAAAAATTTTTGTCAATGTTTTCATCAAGGTAAATCCAAATGCTGTCCTCCATTACCATTCCCCCTTTAGTATCAATTAATAATTCATTATATCATATTTTAACATTCAATACAATGAGATATGGATTGAAAAAAACAAATTATTCCTGTCATAAGGCAAAAAAACGCGCCGTTTTATCTTTTCAAAACGGCGCTTTCAGCTTTCATAAATCTTTACCAAACCTATTTTGCTAAAATCATTTATTATTTCATGATTATCTTTTAAATCCGCCGCGAAAAAGCGGTTTCTCCCCTCGTTTTTCGCCTTATACAAAAGGGAGTCCACAAAGTGGATAAAGCCTTCTAATATAATGTCTTTGCCGGGCACCACACTTCCCACGCCGCAGCTTAAAGTAACGGTTTTATATACGCTTTTGCTGTGGGGGATGTTTAGTTCCTTTATTTGGGCAAACACTTTTTTGGCGATATTTACGGTTTCATCAAAACTTTTGCCATACAGAAGGCAGGAAAACTCCTCACCGCCGTAGCGCGCGGCAACCCCGTGTTCTGCTGACAAAATTTCACCGATATTTATGGCAACCTTCTTTAAGCACTCATCCCCCATAACGTGGCCGTAGGTGTCGTTATATTTTTTAAAATGGTCAATATCAAACATTAAAAGGGAAAAAGGTTCCTGGTTTAACACCGCCCTGTCCCAAAGCTTTTTTGCCTCATTGTCAAAACACCTTCGGTTATAAATTCCCGTAAGGCCGTCTATGGCGGAAAGTTGGGACAAAAAATCCCTGTGCCTTTTTAATTCCAAATGGTTTTTAACCCTGATTTTTACAATGGGCTCACTAAAGGGTTTGGTAATGTAGTCAATGGCGCCTGCTTCCAACCCTTTGCGCTCGTCTTCAGAATCCCCTAACGACGTTATGAAAATAATGGGAATGTTTTTAGTTATGTCATTGGATTTTAGGATTTTACAGACCTCATAACCGTCAAGCCCGCGCATAACCACATCTAAAATAATAATGTCGGGTTCATGACGCCATGCCGCCTCAATACCCTCTGTTCCCGAATATGCTTTTATTATTTCATAATCATTTTGAAGGATGTCTGCCAAAAGCCTGACTGTAAGAGGTGAGTCATCAATAATGAGCACTTTTTGCCTTTCTGCCATAATACCCCCACCTGCCGCAAACCATTGCAACAATTTTTCAACATTTCTATTTAATTCCTATGGGTAATTTATTTTATATCACACTTTTTGAATAATTGCAATATGTTTTCAATTTATGTATATTTTAACAATATTCTTCGTTTAATATTGAATAATTTGTCATATAAAGAAAAAAAGTGAAGCATTGCGCTTCACTTTTTATTTATAAATAACAGGAAGGGTTATTTAATAAATGATGGCAACTCATTTTCATAAAAATAATATTCTGTATAATCCCTAATAATTTTCCCTCCTTTTCTAAAGGTTATATAAATCCTTTTGTTGGTAGGTTCTTTTACATTATTATAATTGTAATAAACCCTGTTTTCATGAAGATCAAAAATTTCTTTTATGATTTTTTCAATTTCATCTTTGTCTTTTACAACGGTTTCCTTTGTTTCATTAGTTACCTGGTTGTAAATTTCATACCTTATTTCATCAATGCCTGTTAATTCCTGCATTACATTTTCCAACAGGCCTTTTTCTTCAAAATATTTATACAAGGGGTCGCTTTTGCTGTAAACATCCATTAGTGTGGTGCGGTGTTCTTTTATCCTGCCGGTTTTATTATCTTTTTTAAGGTGTTCAAAGCGGACTGAGATATAATTCCCCGACGGGTTCAATCCCACATCTTTATAGCTGTATCCCGCGATTTGTTCTTTTGCCGCAAAAATTATTTCCGAAATCAAAGTTGTGTTGTGCAAAGTATAGGATGAGCCATCATTGAGTGAAAGTGTAATCTCCGTAATGTATGACGGGT
>JAAYMJ010000279.1 GCA_012521455.1 Clostridiaceae bacterium | reverse complement strand
TTTTATGTTTTTGGTAAGATATGTGCTAACATCAACATCAGCTGGCAAAACATCCGATTTTTGCGGCACTAATAGCACGTCATCAAATGTTAAACCCTCTCTTAATCTGTCTTGCAAAGGCACAGTCGCACTCCCTCTCATTTTTATTTTCCATTTTAGCACTTTTAATTTTTTGCGTCAAGCATTGTAAATATGAATTAATTTAATTCCCTAAGGCTTAGTATCAGGCTTTCCATTTCCTCTTTTGTGCACATTGTGTTTGCCCGCCTTTTGATTTCGCTGGCGTTTTTCATGCCCTTCACATACCATGAAACGTGTTTCCGGGCTTCCAGTATCCCCCTGCGCTCGCCTTTTAGGCCGACTAAAAGGTTTATATGCTCAAGCATAATCTGGATTTTTTCTTCTATGCCGGGTTTTTCCGAAATTTTACCTTCTTCCACAAGGGATACCGCCTCCCTTATAAGCCACGGGTTTCCCAACGCCCCGCGGGCAATCATAACAAAGTCGCAGTTTGTGTAATCAAGCATGCGTTTTGCGTCTTGGGCTGTAAACACGTCGCCGTTTCCGATTACGGGGATTGATAAGGCTTCTTTTACTTTTCTTATTATGTCCCAATCCGCTTGTCCGCTGTAATACTGGCTTCTGACACGTCCGTGGATACAGATGGCGTCAGCCCCCGCGTATTCCATTTCCCTGGCAAACTCAAGGGCGTTTACGCTGTTTTCGTCAAACCCCTTCCTGATTTTTACGGTTACGGGTTTATTTATCCCCTCTTTTACCGCTTTTACTATTTTTGCCGCAAGTTTTGGGTCCTTCATCAATGACGCGCCTTCAAAATTGTTTACAATATTGGGTGCGGGGCAGCCCATGTTTATGTCAATAAAAGGCGCGGATTTTGACACTTCCAAAATCATTTGGGCGGCTTCCTTCATTAAAACAGGGTCCGAGCCAAAAATCTGGACCGCGCAGAATTCGTCCTCTTCTGGCAAAAGCTCAAAACTTTTTTTGTCCTTATACGTTAAGGCTTTTGCGCTGACCATTTCAGAATAAGTAAGGGACGCCCCGAAATCGCGGATAATTTTCCTAAACGCAGCGTCGCTCACCCCCGCCATGGGGGCGAAAAGCACCCTGTTTTTTAATTTTACATCTCCTATCTGCATAAGTACCTTCCTAAAGCTGTTTTAAATGCTGTTTTAATGTTGCATTAAATGTTGTTTAAATGTTGTTATAAATGTTACTTTAAATGTTGTTTTAAAAACTATAAACTTTTTGGGCTGTAATAAAACAAATTCTTTCAAATTTTAGGCCTTTTTAGTCAATTAATTTGGTCTTTTTAAGCCCTCTTGCTATGGTTGCCGCAAGGATAAAGTCAATGGTGTGGTGAACCGCAAAGGCAACCGCCCCTGCTAAAAAGGCGCTAAACCCCGGCAAATCCGCTTTAGATACCGGAAGCACGAACCTGATATCCGCAACCATAAGCGCAATCACTATTATTTCCAATGACACATGCAATATTAAGGTTACAAACCATGTTAGGGCTAAAGCTAATTTCCCTGTTCCCCTTTTTTTAATTATGTATGAGCCTGCCAAAGCAAAAACCGCGTGTGTCGCGCTTCTGACAGGCACAACCAGCGGGTATTTGGTGGCAAAGATTATAACCGACCCTATAACCGTCCCGACCGCCACAAAGGGGTTTATAAACATCCCGATCATGGTGGGAACGTGGGACCCAAGCGTCACCGTAAAGGGGGATGGGGTGATTGAGGGAATAATTAAAACAATTATCATTGAAAGGGCCGCAAACATGGCTGCTAAAACAACGTTTTTTGTGGTCTTCATATTAAACCTCCAAATCCGATTTAAGTTATTCTATATTATAGTTTAAATATTTTGCAATATCAATCTTATTGTTATGAAAAAATATACAAAATATTTGAAATTATATTGCTTTTTTTTAAAATTGTGTTAAAATTAACTCATAACAAGGAGGTGCTTTTAGATGGCTTACATAATTACTGACGATTGCATCAGCTGCGGCGCTTGTGAAGCAGAATGCCCTGTTTCATGTATCTCTGCAGGTGATACAAAATTCGTAATCGATGAATCACAATGCATTGAATGCGGAAACTGCGCAAATGTTTGCCCGGTTAACGCTCCACAGCCGGCTAATTCCTAAAAAACCTTTTTCGGGAGATGCAAGCATCTCCCGATAATTTTTATATAAATCGCGAGGTAATTATGATAGTCCATGAAAACGAAAGGCTGGATGAATTAAACAATTTAAAAATAATACAAAACCCCAAGGGCTTTTGCTATGGGACTGACGCGGTGATACTGGCAAATTTCTCTAAAGCCATGCGGGGCG
>JAAYMJ010000278.1 GCA_012521455.1 Clostridiaceae bacterium | reverse complement strand
ATTCCAAGCCCGATATTTGTTGGTGAAGTCCTGTGGGCAATTCCGTTTGGCGGGAACTCCTGGAAATTGTCCGGCGGGAGGAAATTGTCCTTTTCGCTGATGAAGGTGTCAAAATAAAGCCATGTTCTGTAAGCCAGGCGCCTTAAGGTATTTTCTTCTGTTTTTGTAAGCTCGTAGCCGTCTTCTTTGTATTCCTGGCTTACCGTGTAGGCAACAAGGGGCGAAAATGCCCATGATATTACAAAAATCAGGCTTAGGAAGAAATGCTCCCCGTCAGCTAAAGACAAAAGCAACAATAGGGCGGAGAATATAAGGGATATTATCATTTTTTCATAGTAATATAGTATGCTATTTTTGTTTAGCTTGCTGGAGTGGGCGCTTGTTACCCATTCAAGGACGTTTTTGCCTGAAATGAAGGTGCGGTATAGTGATTTTACGATTGATACAATAATTACATAGGCAAGGTAGGGCAAAAACAAAACAGTTAGCGTAAACTGGTAGATTAGCCCCTTTATCCCGTAAATTATGGTTGCGTTATACCTTTGGGCAATATGGGTATAGTCCTTTCTTACCATGCCTTCAATGGCGTAGATTATAATTGGCAAAAGGATTGTTAGGCATGTTACCACAAGCCATCTTGTGGTGTAGCGCAAAATTGGGGAAAAGGCTAAAATTATGAGCAAAAATTCAAAAGGAATTACTAAACTACGCCTTAGGTTATCTATAATTTTCCATTTTGAAAGGCGGTTTAGGGGGTTTTTAACCTTTTCACCGTTTTGGCGCTTTACCATTTTAAACAGCCGCGGGATAAGGTGCCAGTCCCCCCTTGTCCAGCGTTCAAGGCGGGCGATGTAGGATAAAAACGAGCTGGGGTAGCCATCAATGAATTCGCAGTCTTCCATAACATTGCACCTTAAATAGGAGCCTTCTAAAAGGTCGTGGCTTAAGATACTGTTTTCGGGGAATTCGTTGTCCAATAAGTCCAAAAATACTTTAATGTTAAAAATGCCTTTACCTGTAAATATGCCTTCCCCAAAGAGGTCTTGGTATAAGTCCTGGCTTGCTGCGGAATAGGGGTCAATGCCGCCCTGGCCCGCAAAGACTTTTGAAAACATGCTTTTATTGGCGTCAGGCAGGCTTACAATAAGGCGCGGGGTAATAAGGGCGCAGCCATCCACCACAACGCCGCCTTTAATTTGAGGCCCGTTTAAGGGGTGTTCCATTGCGCCAATTAGTTTTTTGGCGGTTTCTTTGGGCATGAAGGTGTCCTGGTCCAGTGTGATTATATATTTAAAACCTTCAAGCTCGGAAACATTACCCACTGGAATTATACTGGTTTTACCTCTTTTTAGCAAAAATTTGCATAGCTCAATGATGGCTCCTCTTTTTCTTTCCCAGCCCATGTATTTTTGGCTTTTTTCATTGAGCTTTTTCTCCCGCAAGAAAAAGTAAAAATTGGTGTTATATTTTTTATTTAGTTTTTCGATTTCTTCCCTTGCCACATCTAGTATGCTTTGGTCAAATTCCGGCGAATCGCTTTCCTTTGTGTCAGCTAATAGGCCGTAGACAATGTTTTTATCCCTGTTTGCTAAATATAGTACTTCAATATCTTCAATGTGCTCTTTTACGCTTTTTGCGTCGGTTACCAAAGTTGTGACGCTGACGAAGGTTTTTGCGCTATCGGGTATCGGGTTTTTGAAAAAATCAAGTTTTGGGATAATCCTTGGGGACAGTTTTTTAGCTAAAAAGTAATTTACAAGCAAAATTGAGGCTTCGCTTACTGGGATAATGGCAATTATGGTGCCTAAAACGCTTTTTGTAACGAGGTAAACTAAGATTGAAATTAGCGCGGTGCATGAAAAAATTAAGCCAAGATATGAGTTTACGCTCATGTTTTTCTTTGGGTCTTTTGCTTTTAGCTTTTCAAGCAAAGCCTCATAGCCTTTATTTTGTAAATAATACCCCACACACTTTTCTTTTGGGGTTTTGCCTTGCGAAATTAAAGAAACGATTGCTCTTGCGATTTCCACTTCGCTTTTTTTAATCCGCTTTGAAATTTGCTCGATTTTGTACAGATAATGGTTTTTGGTTTCAACATCTTCCTTGTGGATCAGGCTTTCTTTGTTTTCAGTCAAAATCTGGCCGATGGGGCTTATTTCTTCGTAAGTAATGGACCAGTCAAGGTCGGAGATGAATACCAGCGAGCCGATTAAATTGCCCATGGATTTTTGAAGATGGGCGTTTTTGTTGTGTTCTCTTTCCTTGATTTCGTCCTGGTTTTCAAGTTCAATGGGTTTTCCTTCAAGTTTTGTGATGTATAGCAGGTGTTCAAGGTAAGTATCGCTTGCCCCTTTTATGATTTTCTTGTTTTTTTCTGCTTCAAGGTATGCTTTGTGGCTTTTATTGATTTCGTCACAAAGGCATGAAATTTCTTTTATAATTGCGCATTTAAAAACTAAAGGCAAATGCCATATCTGGGTGTTGGAAAGGTTTAAGCTTATGACATTTTCCTTTAAGTAGGAAATTAATGTATCCTCTTTTATTATGTTGTCGTTTTGTGCTAAATAGTTTTTGATAAGCTTTAGGGCGCTTTCATCATATTTTAGGTTTTTGACGGTTTTTGTCTTAAATTCTGTCAGCATTTTTCCAAAAGTTCTTTCTATGATATAAAAGTTATCAAGTATCCATTCAGACGCCGGAACGACTCTTTTTTTATTGTCCACAAGTTTGTCAAGGGCAAGGTAAGTTTCCCTGATGTTTTTATAATTAGCCTTTAAATCCTTCTTTAAGCTGTGCATTAAATCCCCTCTTAATGTTATAGTAGTTTTATTCGCAAATTTACATGACTACATATACATTTTTTCCATTTTTTTAGATTTAATGCAAAAATGCGGGGTATCCTGGGGATACCCCGCAGAGCGGCTTTATATATACTTTTTTCCAATGTCCGTGCGAAAATGGCAATTAGTAAAGCTGATTTTCTTAACTCCCTCATAGGCTTTTTCAATTGCCCGCTTAAAGTCCTTATCCTGCGCGCAAACGCCTAAAACCCTTCCGCCTGAAGTTACGATTTTGCCGTCTTTATGTTTTGTTCCCGCGTGGTAAATGGATACGCCCAAACTTTTTGCCTCATCCAAGCCAAAGATTTCATATCCCGTTTCATATTTTTGAGGATACCCGCCCGAGGCCATTACTATGCACACGCTTTTTTCGTCTTTGAAAGAAAATTTTACCTCTGAAAGCCTTCCGTCAATTATGGCCTCAAATACTTCAAGCAAATCACCACTAAATAGCGGTAATACCGCCTGGGTTTCGGGGTCGCCGAAACGGCAGTTGTATTCGATAACCTTTACCCCGTCTTTTGTGCTAATCAGCCCAAAGTATAAAACTCCGCGGAACGTGCGGTTTTCTTTGTTCATGGCCTCCATTGTGGGGATAAAGATTTTTTCCATGCACTCTTTTTCCATTTCTTTGGTATATATTGGGCTTGGGGAAAAAGCACCCATTCCGCCGGTGTTTAAGCCCTCATCATTGTCAAGGGCCCGCTTGTGGTCCTGCGCGCTTTTCATTGGGATAATGGTTTTGCCATCGGTAAAGGCTAAAACTGATATTTCCGTGCCTTCCAAAAATTCTTCAATGACAACCCTGTTTCCTGACGCGCCGAAGACTTTGTCCACCATAATGCTTTTTATCGCGCCTTGAGCTTCATTATAATCCTTTGCGATTATAACGCCTTTTCCAAGAGCCAGCCCTTCGGCTTTTATAACCGCAGGGTACGGCGCTCCTTTTAAGTATTCAAGGGCGTTTTGGGGATTGTCAAAAACTTCGTATTTTGCGGTTGGGATATTGTATTTTTTCATTAACTCTTTTGAAAAGACTTTACTTCCTTCAATAATAGCGGCGTTTTTGTCGGGGCCGAAAGCCCTGATTCCTTCTTTGTTTAACGCGTCCACCATACCCATAACTAGCGGGTCGTCCGGGGAGACAACCACTAAATCAATTTTGTTTTCCTTTGAAAAATTGACAATGCCCTCAATATCCGTGGCCCCGATTGGCACGATTTCAGCGATTTCGGAAATTCCCGCGTTTCCGGGGGCGCAGTAGAGTTTTGTTAATTTTTTTGACTCGCTTAACTTTTGGCAGATGGCGTGTTCCCTGCCGCCGCCGCCGACAACTAAAACCTTCATATTTACCTCCTAGTGTTTAAAGTGTCTCATGCCTGTAAACACCATTGCGATATTGTATTTGTTGCATGCGTCAATTGATTCCTGGTCGCGGATTGAGCCCCCTGGCTGGATTATGGCGGTAACGCCCGCTTTTGCCGCTGCCTCAACACAGTCGGAAAACGGGAAGAAGGCGTCCGACGCTAAAACCGCGCCTTTGGCCTTTTCGCCGGCGTATTTTATGGCAAGCTCAGCCGCGGTAATCCTGTTGGTCTGCCCAGGCCCTATTCCTAATGTCATATCCTCTTTGCATAAAACTATTGCGTTAGACTTTGTGTGCTTTACAACTTTCCAGCCGAATTTTAAGGCTTTTAATTCTTCTTCCGTTGGCTTTCTTTCAGTTACGCATACCAATTTTTCTTCGTCTAAAAGCTCTAAATCGCGCTCTTGCACAAGCATGCCGCCCAAAACCTTTTTCATTTCATACATATTTTTGTCAGGTATATTTAAAATGTCAGGAAGTTGCAAAATCCTTATGTTTTTCTTTTGGGTTAAAACCTCCAATGCCTCTTTGGTGTATGAGGGGGCATTTACAATTTCAATAAAGATTTTGTTTATTTCTTCCGCTGTTTTTGCGTCAATCTCACGGTTTGCCGCAACTATACCGCCAAATATGGACACGGGGTCCGCTTCATACGCCTTTTGGTAAGCCTCATAAATTGAATTGCCGACGCCTACGCCGCAGGGGTTTGCGTGTTTTACAGCCACTACCGCGGGCTCGGAAAATTCCTTTAAAAGCTCCAATGCCCCGTTTGTGTCGTTAATGTTGTTGTAAGAAAGCTCTTTTCCGTGCAAGAATTTGGCGTTAACCAATGTGCCGGTAAATTTGCCAACCTCCCTGTAAAATACCGCTTGTTGGTGCGGGTTTTCCCCATAGCGCATATCCTGCTGTTTTTCAAGCGGGATTGTTAATTTATTTGGGAAACCTACTTTGACCACGTTTTCCCTTAAATATTTCGCGATTAACGCGTCATAAAAGGAGGTGTGTTCAAAGACTTTGTAGGATAGTAGCATTTTTGTTTCAAGCAAAACTTCGCCATGTTCTTTAAGCTCGCTTATTACTTTTTCATAATCGTTTGTGTCAACGATTACCGCCACGTCCTGATAATTTTTTGCCGCCGCCCGAAGCATTGTGGGGCCGCCGATATCTATGTTTTCAATAGCTTCCGCTAAAGTTACCCCGTCTTTTAGTATGGTTTCTTTGAAAGGATAAAGGTTAATTGCTACAATATCAATGGTTTTTACATTTAGTTCTTTTAGCTGGGCCATGTGTTTTTCGTTGCTTCTCATGGCAAGGATACCCGCGTGAATTTTCGGGTGCAGTGTTTTAACGCGTCCGTCCAAGCATTCCGGGAAATTTGTAATATCGGATACGCTTATAACATCAATTCCGGCGTTTTTGAGGGTGTTTAACGTGCCTCCTGTGGAGATGATTTCATAACCTAAATTTGCAAGTTCTTTCGCGAATTCCACAACGCCGGTTTTGTCAAAAACGCTTATAAGCGCTCTTTTTGCCATAATCATCAATCCTTCCTTATTTTTACTATTCTACCGCGTACTTCTAATTTATCCGCGCAAAAAAGCTCTACGGCTTTGGGCAGTATTATGTGTTCCGCCTCTTTCATTACCCGCAATTGCAAAGGTTCGGGGGTGTCGGTGTCTAGTATTTCAACCGCTTTTTGCAAAATTATAGGGCCACCGTCGGGTATTTCATTTACAAAATGCACTGTGGCACCTGTGACTTTTACGCCATATTCCAGCGTGGCTTCATGGACATGTATGCCATAGTAGCCTTCACCGCAAAAGGAGGGGATTAAAGAAGGGTGTACATTTATGATTTTGTTTTGGTATTCTTTAATTATTTCAGGCCCTAATATGTGCATAAAACCCGCAAGGACAACTAAATCAATTTCATGCCCTGTTAAGCATTGGGTGAGTTTTTTGGTGTATTCATCGCGGCTTAATTTTCCTTTTTCAATCACAACCGAGGGTATTCCCGCCATACCCGCCCGCTTCAGGGCATAGGCGCTGGGGTTTGAGGAAATCACAAGGCTGATTTTGCCGCTTTTAATCCTTCCGTCATTTTGGGCGTCGATTAGGGCTTGTAAATTGGTTCCGCCACCTGATACTAATACCGCTATTTTTTTCATATGATTTCTACCCCGTTATCCCCGTAAGCCACATCGCCGATAATGTACGCAGTTTCGCCGATTTGGTGCAGGTAATCCAAAACATCTTCCGCGTCTTCCCTGTTTACTGCGATAACCATGCCTATTCCCAT
>JAAYMJ010000277.1 GCA_012521455.1 Clostridiaceae bacterium | reverse complement strand
TCAATAAAAGTTCCAGCTTAAAATCAAAGGTTGCATAGCGTTTTATTTCCTTTGCAGCGCTTTTTAGCACTTTTGAAACACAGTCAAGCTGTGTTGCCACAACACCTTGGAGTTCTTCAAAGCGGCTTTGCCATTTTAAATCCAAAAGGTTTATTTCATAGCACCTTGCGAGGTTTTCCAAAAACAGCGCCCGCTTTGCGCACTTGGAAAAGTCAAGATGGCTGATGTTTTCCCCTTTTTCTAAGGCGTCTAAAATTTTTATGGCCTGGGAGTAGGTGTTGTTAAAATCATTTTCCCAGCAGTGGGTTTTAAATGTGCAGCTGCCGCAGACACGGTTTGCGGTGCGCTCTAAAATTTGTGTGGTGCGCTTTGTAATGTTGTTTGTCTTAATATCCTTTAAGGACAAAAAGGATTCTTTTAAGGTCAAAAAGGCTTGGGAATAGGCAGAAACCCTCATGGATTCCGATTCCCGTATTCTTGCAGAAAGCATGTTTTTTGTGCTTTCCTCGCTTTTGTCAAAGAGTTTGTCCAATGTTATGCCAGGAATTAGCAAAAATATGCTTGAGGCTAAAAATATGTCGTATATGTTTATAAAAACCTCGCTTGAGGAGTTTGAAACCATGGTAATGAGGGAATTTGAAAGGATAAAGCTGCACGCGACGGAGAGCCTATTTATTTTTCTAAAAAGCCCGCAAAACATTGAGGAAAAGGCATAGGAGCCCAAAACGGAGGCAAGGGTGTAGTTTGCGCCTGACGCAATTAGCCCCATGCAGACCCCTGCCGCGGCGCTGGTTGTGGGGCCGAATTTATAGGCAAAAATTAAAATGACCAAAATGCAAAGGGAATTTGTAATGCTTAAATTGTGAAATTTTAAAAAGTCGCTTGTACCCAAAATCAAAAGCCCTAAAAAAATGCTGACGGAAATCGCGTCCTCCGTCGCAATCTGCCTGCGGAGTTTGCTGTCCTCAAGTATGGGCATGGCCTTGCTTATGGCGATAAGGGATATAAAGGAAAGGGAAGCTTCCGCCAAAAGCAGCGATATATCGTAAATTAAAACAGGTTTTTTAATAAAAAACACCGTACCGCTTAAAAGTACGCAAAAGCAAAGGGAAATCCCCTTTTTTAAGAAGGTGTCTAAATTTATTAACCTTGCGGACAATGAAAACAATAGCATAACAAGCATATATTTTAAAATGTCCAAGAAAGAGGCGCTTGTGGTTAAAAGCCCCAAGACGCTGAATAATCCCAAGATTAAAGAAAACGGGCTTGCCTGATAATTTGACGCGAAAAACGCAATCCCGAAAGGGAAACTCCCGATTAAACTGGCCCTTGTGATTATAAATGCGGTTGCGTACCTTATGCATTTATACAGGCTAAAGAGGTTTAAAAACTGTTTATAGGAAAATTCGGGCTTGTCCTTGCTTTGGGTATTCCTTATAAACGGAGTGACATTTATCTGTGGCATTTTTATCCCCCTTTGAATTGCAAAAATAAACAACTGATGTAGTTTTGAGTATATCACATCCAATTGGTAATAATTGTCAATTGGTGGGAATAAATCAATAAAAATAATCGACACAAAAAATACAAGACCCTCAAAATAAATAAAAAAACGATTTTCTAACTCATAAATGAATACTTTAATGGTCGTAAGAGGGAAGATTTTAAAAGAACTTTTTGCGTGGGCGGGAAAATATTTTGGGATTTTTCTTGGGGGGTTAATTCATTTTTCGGCAGTGTTTGGTGTTTTTTATTTTTGTGAATGAAATGTATTAGGAAAAAGGGCAGGATTGGGGGAATTCACGAGGGATATTTAAGTTAAGTTTTACGGGGTTTTTGAAAAAGCCCAATTATAGATAGTATAAAAAACCTTGCGGCAGCGGCGCGCGGGCAAGGAATGAGTGAAAATAAAAAACCCCTTGCGGGGGGATATTTTTTAAGAAAAAACGGTAATGTTTTTTGGTTTAATATCATAATGTTTTTCAATTTTCGCGGAAAAAAAGCCCGGGGTATACCCCCGGGGCGGATTGTAGATAAACTGCATTTTTGAACGTTTTTGTGAATTAGGGGCAAATCCCCTTTCTTTAAATTCCGTGGCTTTCTGCCAAAAAGCACACCAGCAAGGGCGAACGCTTGCGCCGCATTTGCCCTTGTTTTCAATAGCCCTAAATCCTGCTTTTGTTTGAGCGTCCAGGCAAACACCCTGACCCGGGGTATGTACCCCGGGGCTAGTTTTTATTGATTATCCTGTTTTTTTCATCCACAAAAACAATTTTTGGCTTTGCGTTTTTGGCTTCTTCTTCGGTCATTAGGGCATAGGCCATGATTATTATAATATCCCCCGGCTGCACAAGCCGCGCCGCGGCCCCGTTTAGGCAGATCTGGCC
>JAAYMJ010000276.1 GCA_012521455.1 Clostridiaceae bacterium | reverse complement strand
CTTCCGCGTCTTCCCTGTTTACCGCGATAACCATGCCTATTCCCATGTTGAAGGTATTGTACATATCCTTTTCGGGTATATCCCCCACCTTTTGGATTAGCTTAAATATTGGCGGGATAGGGAAGCTTTCCTTGTCAATTATGGCTTTAAGGTTTTTAGGAAGCATTCTTGGTATATTTTCGTAAAACCCGCCGCCTGTTATGTGGGATATGGCTTTGATTTCAAATTTGTTGATTAACGCAAGTATTGGCTTTACATAGATTTTTGTAGGCTCAATTAGCGCCTCTCCCAATGTTTTTCCTAAAGAGTCAAAGTAGGTGTTTAAGCGCTCGGTATTTATGTCAAAAACCTTTCTTACAAGGGAAAAACCGTTGGAATGAACCCCCGATGAGGCAAGGCCGATTAGTGTGTCCCCGATTTTTAAATTGGAGCCGTCAATAATGTTTTTCCTGTCCACAACACCTACCGCAAAGCACGCGATATCGTACTCGCCCTCATTGTAAAACCCGGGCATTTCGGCAGTTTCCCCCCCTATTAAGGCGCAGCCTGCCTGAATGCAGCCGTTGCTGATACCTTTAACGATTTCGCTGACCTTTTGGGGGATGTTTTTACCAATGGCAATGTAGTCTAAAAAGAAAAGCGGTTTTGCCCCCTGGCATACTACGTCGTTTACGCACATAGCAACGCAGTCAATGCCAACGGTGTCGTGCTTGTCCATTAAAAAGGCAAGTTTTAATTTGGTTCCCACGCCGTCGGTCCCTGAAACTAAAACAGGTTCTTCGTATTCATCCTTGTTTAGTGAAAACAATGCCCCGAAACCGCCAATGTCGGATATCACGTTTTTGGTGTAGGTCTTCCTGACATGCTCCTTCATAAGGCGCACGGCTTCGTAGCCCGCTTCTACGTCAACGCCCGCCTTCTTGTAGCTTTCACTCATCACAAAACAACCCTTTCATTTATAGTAAACTTGCTTCTTCTTTTATTTTCGCGTTTTTTTCCTGTACTTCTTTAGCCATTTGCGCTTTAAACTGTGAAAGTTTTTCACCCAAATACGGATATGCAAGCTGTAAGATTTGGGCCGCCAAAATCGCCGCGTTGTCGCTTCCGTCAATTGCCACGGTCGCAACAGGAATGCCCTTTGGCATTTGCACTATGGATAATAGGGAGTCCAAGCCGTCAAGGGTGGAAGATTTAATCGGGACGCCGATTACGGGAAGGGTGGTAAAGGCGGCCAATACCCCTGGAAGGTGCGCGGCCTTTCCCGCTGCAGCTATGATTAAATCAATCCCGCGGTCTTTCGCGCTTTTTGCAAATTCCGCAGCCAAATCAGGCGTTCTATGGGCACTGATTACATTTACGTCACATTCAATATCAAAGTATTTTAACATTTTTATACAGGGCTTTAGGGTGTTAAAATCGGAATCGCTGCCCATTACTAATGCTACCTTTGGTTTTTTATCCATACCATACACTCCTTTAAAATATTTAAAGCCCTACCAAAAGGTAAGGCCCATTTATTACCATATAAAATTGTGTGCAAAAATCCCGCAGGAAGACAAATTCTGTTTTTTGGGAAAAACCGTCATAGATTAAGCCTCCCTTTGTGGATTTACATAGATATACTACCAAATCCAAAAATTATTGTCAATGAATTTTGAAAATTTTGCATATTTCACAATTATTTAAAATTTTACGAATAGTCTTTGCATAAAAGTGCACGGATATAGCCGCGGTCTTTTGTGGTGGAGTCAATGTAAAAGCCCCGCCCGTAGTAAAAGCGTATAAGGCTTGAAACCTTGCTTGCGGTGTGAAGGCAAATCCTTTTTACCTCCATTGTGCGCATGGTTACGTCCACCAAATTCATAATGGCCTTTCCTATCCCTAAATTCTGGTATTTTGTGCTCACCCCGAACCGGCTTAAATACGCGGTTTTGTCGTCAAAAACCTCAACCCGCACGCTTCCTACGATTTCTTCGCCGATATAGGCAACAAAGCAGAGTTTTGTTTTTATGTCGTTTATTACATCTTCCACTGTTTCATTTAGGGCTTCTATGTTGTCAATTCCCGCAAGCTCGCAGTATTTTGTGAAAGCTTCCTGGGTTATTTCCCTGATTTTTGGCGCGTCTTCGGGCTTTGCAAGTCTTACTTCAAATACTTTGCTGTGGTCCATTCTTCCACCTCTTATGACATAAGTAATACCATGACTGCCTTTTGCGCGTGCAGGCGGTTTTCAGCCTCGTCAAAGATTACTGACCCAGGCCCGTCAATTACGTCTTCAGTTACCTCATAACCCCGGTATGCGGGAAGGCAGTGCATGAAGATGGCGTCATCTTTTGCTTTGCTGAAAAGTTTCTTATTCACCTGGTAATCTTTAAATACTTTTACCCTTTCTTCTTTTTCTTTTTCCTGGCCCATGCTGCACCATGTGTCAGTATAAACCACGTCGGCGCCATTTACTGCTTTTTCGGGGTCATGTGAGATATCAATTATTGTCCCTGTTTTCTTTGCGTCCTCCATGGCGTTTTGCACAACCGTATCATTGCATTCATAGCCTTTTGGGGTGGCAATCCTGATATTTGCCCCCACTTTTGCCGCGCCGTATAAAAGCGAATGGGCTACATTGTTACCGTCCCCCACATAGGCGATATTTATGCCTTCTAGTTTTTTCTTGTATTCATATATGGTCAAAAGGTCAGCTAAAATCTGGCATGGGTGAAGCAAGTCGGTTAAACCGTTTATAACTGGGATTGTTCCGTATTTTGCAAGGTCTTCCACGTCTTGTTGCTTGAAGGTCCTAATCATTATGCCGTCTAAAAAGCGGGACAGTACTTTTGCTGTGTCATAAATGGTCTCGCCCCTGCCAAGCTGGATATCCTGCGAGCTTAAAAACAACGGATAGCCCCCAAGCTGTACCATGCCAACTTCAAAGGACACTCTTGTTCTTGTTGAGGATTTTGTGAAAATCATGCCAAGGGTTTTTCCCCTAAGCAAATGGTCGTGCCTTATCCCCTTTTTGTTTTCATCCTTTAATTTTTCCGCCAGTTTT
>JAAYMJ010000275.1 GCA_012521455.1 Clostridiaceae bacterium | reverse complement strand
TTCCGGTTGATAACCGGCTTCAACAAGTGTTTCAAAGCCTGCTTTCATCAATGCCGCAACACCGCCGCAAAGTACAGCTTGCTCGCCAAACAAGTCGGTTTCGGTTTCTTCCTTAAAAGTGGTTTCAAGCACACCACTCCTTGCCCCGCCAATCCCTAGGGCATAAGCTAGGGCATAGTCCTTTGCCTTTCCGGTGTAGTCCTGATATACCGCCACCAAACACGGCACGCCTCTTCCCTGCAAATATTCGCTTCTTACGGTATGTCCCGGCCCTTTTGGCGCCACCATAAACACGTCAACAAAGGAAGGAGGAACTATTCTTCCAAAATGAATGTTAAACCCATGGGCAAAAACTAACGCCTTTCCTTCTTTTAAGTTTGGCTCAATGGATTCTTTGTAAAGCTTTGGCTGCTTTTCGTCATTTACCAAAATCATGATTATGTCCGCAGCTTTAGCCGCGTCAAAAGCTGTCATAACTTTCAAACCCGCCTCTTCGGCCTTTTTCCATGACGGGCTTCCTTCGTAAAGGCCTACAACAACATTAATCCCGCTGTCTTTTAAGTTTAGCGCATGGGCATGGCCCTGGCTGCCATAGCCGATTACCGCAACTGTTTTATTTTCCAACAATCCTAAATTGCAATCCTGTTCATAATAAAGCTTTGCCATTTTAATTCCTCCATATCTATATTATTTAATACTTAACATTTCTTCCCCGCGCTCAATTGCTAAAATCCCGGTTCTTACCACTTCGCAAATCCCGAAATCCGAAAGCATTTCAATAAAGGCCTCGGTTTTGTCCCCGTCACCGGTAATTTCCAGGGTGATTGTATTTTTTGATACATCTATAATTCTTGCCCTGAAAATGTCCGCAATTTCAATAATCTTTGACCTTTTGTCGCTTTGCGCCTTGACTTTTATAAAACAAAGCTCCCTTTTTATGCAATCCGAGTCATTTAAGACTTTAACAGATAACACATCCTCAAGTTTTGAAAGCTGCTTCACAAGCTGGCTTATGGTTTTTTCATCATCAGCCACGGTGAAAGTCATCCTTGAAATTTCAGGATCTTCTGTTACACCAACGGTGACGGACTGGATATTAAATCCCCTTCTCCCAAAAAGGCTTGTTACCTTTAAAAGTACCCCGGAGTGGTTTCTTACCAGCGTCGAAACGCATTTCATTTACGCAGTCACCTCTTTGTAACTTTAAGTTGATGTTATTTTATCACTTAAAAATCCCTTTTTCAACACGTTTTTGTTCATACAGGGAAAGTATCTTTTATTCTTTTTTGACAACAAAAAATAAAATTGCGCGTGAGTATATGAAAGAAAATAAAAGAATATTATCAATTTTAAAAGTTTTCGATTGTTAAATTGAATTTTTTTTAAAAATATGTTGACAATATTAGGGTAGTAGTGTAAAATACCAATTGTTGAATTAAGAAAACGGAGGTAAACATAAATGAGTACTTACATGGCAAAGAGTGCGGATGTAAAAAGAAAATGGTACATCATTGATGCTGCCGGAAAACCTGTAGGTAGGGTTGCGGCAGTGGCTGCAAGCATTCTTCGCGGTAAAAACAAACCAACTTACACCCCCCATATTGACTGCGGGGACCATGTTATTATTTTAAACTGCGAAAAAGCTATCTTTACAGGTAATAAACTAAACCAAAAAATGTATCGACGCCACTCAGGCTGGGTTGGCGGCCTTAAGGAAGTAAGGGCGTCCGACATGATGGCAACCAGGGCCGACCGCGTTATGTATCTTGCGGTTAAAGGCATGCTTCCAAACAACACTTTAGGCAGAAAAGCTCTAACAAGACTTCGTCCATACAAAGGGGACCAGCATAATCACAGTGCCCAAAAACCCGAAATGTGGACCGGAGAAATTAGGTAAGGAGGATTATGATGGCGGCAACAATTCAGTACTACGGAACCGGCAGAAGGAAAAAGTCCGTTGCTAGAGTTAGGCTTATCCCTGGAAAAGGCAACATTACTATTAACAATAGAGACATAGATGATTATTTTGGTTTGGAAACATTAAAAGTTATAGTTAACCAACCATTAGTAGTTACCCAAACCGTTGGAAAATTTGACGTTGTGTGCAAGGTTTCCGGCGGCGGCGTATCAGGGCAGGCCGGCGCAATCAGGCACGGTATCGCAAGAGCGCTACTTAAGGTTGACGAAGAAACATACAGGCCAATCCTTAAAAAAGCAGGCTTCCTAACAAGGGACCCAAGAATGAAGGAAAGAAAGAAGTACGGCTTAAAAGCAGCTCGTCGCGCGCCACAATTCTCAAAGAGGTAATTTTTTGTCTCTTTACACTCGAGTTTGTTCAAACTTACAAAGTTTGTTTACGAGTTTACAAAACCGTCATAGGTATAAAAACCTTTGGCGGTTTTTTGTATTCAAAAATAGATATAGAAATAAATAAAAATATGCTAAACGGACGCAGTTTTAATCCCTCGTAAGCCTGTATAATTCGTATGTGTAGGTGGTTTCGATATTTCCTCCCGTAGGTTATACCCTGCGT
>JAAYMJ010000274.1 GCA_012521455.1 Clostridiaceae bacterium | reverse complement strand
TGATAATTGTTAACTCAACAGTGCTTTCATCGGGAACTGTGAAAGTTTTATCCGTATAGTATAGGTCGCGGATTTTTCTTTCAGTGGTTGAATAGCTGGAAACCACATATACATCATAGCTTGTAATCTTTAAAATTTCATATCTTCCGTCGCCGTCGTTATCCAAAAATTCAACATAACCGCAGCTTACGTCATCCACAATATCCCTGATGTTGTAGTCACCTACATATTTTCCGTTAAAGATTACGGAATAATTGGAGTCAAGTTTCAATGTTGACGATCTAGACGCGTCAATGGATTCATAATATGTTATTTGCGACGGGGTGATTTCTTCAATCAGCATGACATTTACTGTCTTTTCCTTGTTTCCAACCTCTTGAAGGTTTGTCAACACCGGATAATCTTCATTATCGCTTTTTTGGGCATACGCTTTAATCTTTTTGCCAAGCAACGCCTCATAATCAGCAACTGAGCCGCTTAAAACGTACCTTACGTCGTCCACTTCAATAAACCTTTGGGTAAAGCCCGGATTATCCGTATCGATACCGGAAAGATATGTTGCCGTAACTATGCCGCTAACTTCATCTTTTTTAATTATATCTGAAATAACGCTTGAATTCTTTTCTTTTACATAAGAGATAGAACCGTCAGCTAAAACAGTGGGCACCATTCTGTCAACAGTAAGGGAGCTGTAAACAATGTTTGCCACAATCCCGCGGGAAACCGGCGCGGACTGCGCAACACCCAAAGCATTCTTTAATATTCCAAGCTGTTGGGCTACCATCATGTATCCTGTTGCCCAGTGGTCATAAACAACCTGGGTTGCCATTGGCTCATAGCCAAGGGCGCAAACAACCATTTTTACCGCTTCTTCATATGTAACAGGGTTATCAGCCCTAAAGGTGTATGTACCGTCTAATTCCGGATAACCCTTGATAATTCCGTTGGTTACTGCAAGGTAAACATATTTTCTTGCCCATACTTTTGTCGGGTCATTGTCCAAATCAGGAAATCCTGTTAAAACATCGTCTGCGACACCAATATTTGAAAGGTTTAGGAAATTGGTAATAACAACAGTGAATTCCGCTCTTGTGATGGTGTCATCAGGCCTGAATGTGCCGTCAGGATAACCATTTAAAATCTTTAGGTTTGCAAGGCCGTAAATCGACTGACCCGTAACGGTTGTAGGATCTACGTCTGAAAATGTCACGGCATCGGTCTGGGTCAAAATCTCCTCATCATCAGCAAAAACTGCCACAGAGAAAAGCATGCATATTACCAATACCAATGACAGTGCATTTTTTAAATAGCGCATTTTTGTTCCTCCCATAAATAAACTTTTAAAATAACCCTGCTTTGAGGCTTATTTCTAAACAAAATTTCATATTTTAATTTTATAGTATATCTTGTTTTTCGTCAAGTCGCATAAATAAATGTCACAGAAATTTAATAATTTTTTATAAATTATTTATCTTTGTTTCCATTTTCTTCTATATTTTCTATTTTTTCTCCGATTGTTGTTTGAGAAATTTCAACATTTTTCTTCCCTTTTAAGAAGAAAAAGAGGAAAATTCCAAAAACAACACACAAAGCCGCCACAATCTGGGATATCCTTATATTGAATAGATATAAGCTGTCGGTCCTCAATCCTTCGATAAAAAACCTTGCCGTGCCGTACCCTGTTAAATATGTAGCGAAAATATACCCGTAAGGCAGGGCTTTTTTGCCTAGGTAAAGCATAATCAAAAACACGAGAAGGTTTGCAAGGGATTCATATAAAAACGTCGGGTGCACCGGGTGGCTTTCAAAGGGAATAACCATCCGCCAAGGCAGGTTTGTTTCGCTGCCGTAGGCTTCCATGTTGAAAAAGTTTCCCCATCTTCCAATAATCTGGCCGATTATAACGCCGTACGAGCAAGTGTCTAAAAACCTGTAAATATTGATTTTGCGCTTTTTTGTGAAAAAGTACAGGGTAATAAACCCCGCAATTATGCCGCCGTAAATCGCAAGGCCGCCTTCCCAGACTTTAAATATGCCCAAAATATTGTTCTTGTAGCTGTCAAAGCTAAAGATTACATAATAAAGCCTTGCGCCAATTATCCCGATGGGTACCGCGTAAATTATAAAGTCCACCAAATCGTCAGGGTTATCCCCTATCTTTTTGGCCCTTCTTAAGGAAAACCACGACCCCAGCATTACGCCAATGGCAATGATGACCCCGTACCAGTAAATGCCGCCGTCCCCAATAGGGATGGCTATCCGGTTTATATTAAATTTCAAACCCAAACCAGGAAATTCAACAACATTCAAAACCCTTCACCCCGATTAATTTGATGGTAGCACCACGGACAAGGCGCAGCGGTCATTTCTAAAGAGCGTATTAAACCGTTTTGTCACATCATCCAGGCTAACTTCCCTGACTATATGGGGATAGTCAAACAAATTGGAACCGCGCAATGTGGCGCCCACAAATTCGTTTCCGAAGCCTTCAAGGGAATTTAGCATTCTTAAAAACTGCCCGTACAAAACTTTCTTCTGGCGCTCAAAGGCTTCTTTGTCAATCCCGTTTTCCTTAATGTTTTCAATTTCTTCCAAAACCAATTCCTTTACCTTTTTGGGGTCGTTGCCTTCCCCTTGGATTGCGGCCCAGCCAAAGGATTCCTCATAGTTGTAATACCCGCCGAAAGAGCTGGTTACAAGCCCGCCTTCGTAAAGCTTTTTATAAAGCGGTGAACTTCTTCCCGAGAGGATTTCAATTATAATGCTGGACTCAATTTCCCGTTTTAGCATATCCCGTCCGCTTCCCCCCACTTCGCTGTCCTTAAACCCAATGATGAATTTGGGTATGGAAGTGTTTAGGCGCTTTTCCATATAAGGCTCATTGATTTCTTCAGGCTCATGGGGGAATATCTGCTTAATTTCCCCAGGGTTTTGGTTTTGTCTGATATTCTTTTTAACCAGTTCCAAAACCTTATTTTCATCCACATCCCCCACCACATATAAAACCATGTTGGAGGGATGGTAAAAGGTGTTATAGCATTTATATAAAATATCCTTGTCAATTTCCATTATGCTTTCAACGGAGCCCGCGATTTCAATCCTGGCGGGATGGTTTTTATACAAGCATTTTAGGGCATTAAAGTAAAGCACGTTGTCGGGGGAATCGTTATACATCCTGATTTCCTGGGCAATAATACCCTTTTCTTTTTCTACATTTTCATAAGTAAAGTAGGGTTTTTGGACATAATCCAGCAAAATGTCCAGGTTTTCGTAAAAATAATCCGTGCAGGAAAATAAGTACGCCGTCATGGCAAAGGATGTAAAGGCGTTTGCGCTGGCGCCGTATTTTGCGAAACGGTCGAAGGCGTTTTTCCCGTCCTCTTCCTCAAATACCTTGTGCTCCAAAAAGTGCGCCACGCCATCGGGTACAGTGGTAACCTCATTTTCCCCCGGCACCACAAAGTCGGTGTTTATTGAGCCGTATTTTGTGGCAAACACCGCATAGCTTTTGCTAAAGCCTTTTTTAGGCATTATATATATCTTAAGCCCGCTTTCATGGGTTGTGGTATATACGCTTTCCCCTAGCTCGCTGTATGTGGTTTTCTTAAGTTCCATACTATCCTTCCTTTCATTTGGGTTCTTATATTCCCTTTAGGAAATACACCGTATCCAGTTCAACGTTTTCGCTGGCGCAAAACACATCCTCCAAGGTCACCTTGGACAATTTGTCAATGAAGGTTTCCAAGTCCACCATATCCCTTCCGCACTGCGCCGCATAAAAGCTTTCAAGGCTTCTGAGCCCGTCATATAAGGATTTGTAGGAATTTATTATTGAAAGCATCGCCTGGTCGAATTCTTCCTGTGTTATGTTTTTATTTTTCATATAGCTAAACTGAAGGTTTATTTCATCTAACGCCTTTTGGTAATTTGAAAACTCAATCCCTGAATTTACGGTCATAATGCCCTTATATCTGTCGTAACCGCTTGAGGCGTAGTATGCAAGGCTTAATTTTTCCCTGACATTTAGGAATAGTTTTGAGGTGGTGCTTCCGCCAAAAATGGTGTTAAACAAAATCATGGCGTACTCATCGGCGCCTTTTACCCTGTATCCCATGGAAAGTTTACCCTGTGTTACGTCAAGCTTTTCTTCCACATACCTTACTTCCTTCGGCAAATCCCCAATCACTACCCCGGGGTATTGCGCGCGCCTTTCCGGCAATGCTCCGGTATATTTTTTAACAAGCTCGATTGCTTTTTCCTTGGATAAATTCCCGGACACAAATATATCAATGGGGCTTTCTGTGATAATTTTTTTGTAATGGGCCATTAAACCTTTTGCGGTAATTTGCGAAACCCTCTCAACGGTGCCCAATTCACAAACCCCGTAGCGTTCGTTTTTGCACATTTCCTGAATAAGGCGGTTGTATGCGTAGTTGCGCTTGTCGTTAATTAACCCCTTAATCCTTTCAATTAAATTGTCCTTTTCCTGTTTTAGAATGTCCTCATCAAATTCGTCAACCACGTTTAATAAAACGTCAAATAAAAATTTTAAGGAATCTTCCAAAATTCCTTCCTTATATAATGCGAAATTGTCGGAAACTGTTTCAATCCCCGACACAATGCTGTGGGTTTCAGCCTTTTTCTGGCTGTACATAAACAAATGGGCGCCGTACAAATCCTCGCACTTTTTTTGGATTTGGGTTAAATCCTTATACGTTTTATTCCCCCTTCTTAAAACCTGGGGAAGCAGCGCGTTTAAAGATGCTTCCGATTCATCAAGTGGCCTATGTATATAGACGCTTGACAAAAAGGTTTTAAACTTGAAGTTGGGGATAAAGTATAGGTTAATCCCTTCTTTTATCAAATATTTTTCCACCATTTGCAATCCTCCTTAAATCCATATATAAGGCAAGGGGTTACCTTGCCTTATATTTAATTATCTTATGCTGTTTACAATGCTTTCAAAGGCGTCAGTTGTGTCGCTGCCTGAGGTGTTTAGCATATTCCTTATGCTTTGCACGATATACTCGTCATTTGTAACTTTAACCATTTCAATGTTTGGCACAAGCTGTTTAACTTTTGTTATAATCTGTTCGCGGATTTGGCTGATGTTTGTCTGGTTGTCGGTGTCAACGCCTACAACACAGGTATTCCCGTTTACCGCCACTTCGCAGTCCCTGACACCTGAAATCCCGTTTATCGCCGACTTAATCCTGTTGGAAATGTCGCCGCCGTCAATATTGGTATTTATTCCGCTTCCCGCGTTATTGTTGTTGCGGGTGCCGAAAAGCCAGCTGAAAAACCCGCGGTTGCGGTTAATTTGGTTGTCA
>JAAYMJ010000004.1 GCA_012521455.1 Clostridiaceae bacterium | reverse complement strand
TAAAATGTCGGTTAATTCCCGCTTTAAATCAGAAGATAAAACCGGCATCATGACTTCAATCCTTCGGTCAAGGTTGCGCTTCATCCAGTCGGCGGAAGAAATAAAAACTTTTTCTTTACCGCCGCTGTAAAAGTAAAAAAACCTTGAATGCTCCAAAAACCTTCCCACCACCGATTTTACAGTGATGTTTCCGCTAAAATCCCTGTCTTCAGGAACAAGGGCGCACACCCCCCGCACGATTAAATCCACCCTGACGCCGCAGCTTGACGCATGATACAGCGCCTGTATTATTTTTTTATCCAACAGGGAGTTCATCTTCGCGATAATCCGCGCCTTTTTGCCCGCCTTTGCGTTTTTTATTTCACCATCAATTAAACCCAGTATTTCATCCCGCATTGAAAAAGGCGCAATACACAGCTTTTTTAATTTCGGGGCGGGGTTTAGCCCCGATAGCATATTAAAAATTTCCCCCACATCTTTGCCGGTTTCCTCATCCTTTGTAAAAATCCCGATATCGGTATAAGTTTTTGCGTTTTTTTCGTTGTAATTCCCCGTGCAAATATGTGAAAACCGGGCGATTTTGCCGCCTTCTTTTCGCAAAACCAAAGTGATTTTGCAGTGCACCTTTAAATCCTTTGGCCCGTAAACCACATGGCAGCCTGCTTTTTCAAGATTGCATGCCCAGTAATAATTTGTCTCCTCATCAAATTTTGCCTTAAGCTCAATAACAACCGTTACCTGCTTTCCCCTTTTTGCCGCGTCAATCAAAACGGGGATTATGGGGGAGTCCTCCCCTATCCTGTATAGGGTTATTTTAATTGCCAAAACGTCTTTGTCATAAGCGGCACGTTTTAAAAAGGCCAGATAATCCGAAAAAGAGTCAAAGGGGTAGTGCAAAAGCACATCCGCCTTTGAGATTTCTTCAAATATGTTATCTTCGCTGTATCTTGCCAAACCCGTATGGGGCTTAAATTTTGCCTGCTTTACATCCATTATATTATAAAGTTCTTCCAAAAAAGTAAAGTCCAGCGGGGCTTTTCTCCTTATTACAAAACCGCCGCCTAACGCGTGCATTTCCTCTAAAACAGACACGATTTCCCCAGGCGCGGGTTTTTCAACTTCCGCCAGCACCGTCTCCTGCGGCCGCTTTAATAGCTGCATTTTTGTAAAATTCAAAACCCCGTCCTCCCCTAAATTTCCGGGAAGGTCTGCCTTTGCCCGCTTAATCAGCCTGAATGCGCAGGAACTTTCAATTTCAAAACCAAAAAAAACTTTATCAAGATTTATTTTTATTATATCTTCAACTAAGCAAAAACCCCCCTCATCAACCTTAATCACCCGGGGTATGTTTTGCGGAACCTTCACAATGGCGAATTTATATAAGCCGTCACGGCTTTTTAAAATCGCGCCAATGTAAAGCCTTCCGCTTTCCAGCAGGGGATGGGGCCTTGTTTCATCCACCGTTACGGGGGTAAGCAGCGGGTAAATTTGCTCTTTAAAAAAACTTTCTATAAAATCATTTTTTTCATCTTTTAATTTTTCGACATCCAATATATAAATTCCTTCTTTTTCTAAACCCGGAAGGATTATGTCAAAATAAATTTTTTCCTGTTTTAAAAAAAGCTTTTTGCACTCATTAAGTACATCAAATAAAATCCCCTTATTTTTGGCTTTCAGTTTTGCGGCTTTCGTCATAAAAAACTCATCAAAATTTGAGCCTGAAATACTCAAAAACTTTGCTTTTTCCAAAATTGGGTTTTGGCTGTCTTTTGCTTCCTGCAAAACCCTCATGTTAAAATTTACCCATGAAATATACTTGTTTATAAGCTTTTTTTTGCCCACAATAAGCCCTCCTGTTGGAATACTAAAAACAGTATTTCCAAAAGAGGGCTTTTTATTTTACTTATTTGGTGCATGATCCAATAAATCTTTCAAGGTGGTATTGTCCACCACTTCATCAATTGCTTTTCTAAGTTTTACCCAAAGTCCCCTTGACAGGCACTCATCCGCCCTGTCGCAGTAACCGTTATCGCCCACGCAGTCCACGGGAACCAGCGGGCCTTCCAAAACTCTCAATACCTCGCCGCAGGTAATTTCTTCAGCTTTTTTTGAAAGCATGTATCCGCCGTTTGCGCCCCTGACGCTTTTTACTATACCGTTTTTTGAGAGTGTCATTATGATTTGCTCAAGGTATTTTTCGCTTATGGCCTGTTTTTTGGCAATTTCCCGCAGCGGTATTACACCTTTCCCCTCATTTTGCGCAAGTTCCAAAACAAGCCTTAAGCCATACCTTCCCTTCGTTGAAACTTTCATAAAAAACCCCTTCTCCTAATAAATCCTTTGTTGATTTTTGTAGTTTTTTTAACATTGTATCACTTTTTACTAATAATAACAAGTAATTTCACCGAAAATTTATATATTTTTTATATAATTTATTTTATCATGTTACTCCTTTTTTTCTTGCGTATTATATCCAACTATTATAAAATATAAATTTAGAAATTGTAACGGAAGGGATTGAGAACACTGCTTGACCTTTTAAAAATAAAAAGCTATTTAAAAGAAAATGAAATAGACGCATGGCTCATCTTTGACTTTCGGGGAAACAACCCTGCTATGGGCCATATAATCGGGAAAAAGTTTTTGACAAGAAGAAACGCAATTTTAATCCCAAAGGAAGGCAAAAGCCAGGTTTTGTGCCACATCATTGACAACAACGCCTTTGATGAGGCCTGCCAAAAATACGGCTTTGAAAAAAACATCTACATGACCTATCAGGAACTTCACCAAAAACTTGAAAAAATGCTTTTTGGAAAAACCACCATTGCCATGGAATACAGCCCCAAAAACGCCCTGCCCATAATTTCGTATGTGGACGCGGGGACCATTGAATTAATAAAGGGCTTTGGAAAAAACATAGTATCTTCCGCAGACATATTCCAAATCGCCTCCTCCATTTGGTCGGAACACCACTATAACTCCCACGTAAACGCCGCAAGGGAAGTTAACGAGGTTAAGGATTTAGCTTTTAAATTTATTGGCGAAAATATAAAAAACGGCACAACCATCACAGAATACGACGTTTCCCAATTTATAAGGCGGGAATTTGAAAAAAGAAACCTCTATGCCGGCGACGACGCGATAGTGGGGGTAAATGAAAATTCCTCAAACTGCCACTATGAACCCAAAAAAGGCGCTTCAAAAATAATAAAAACAGGGGATTTGGTACTAATTGACCTTTGGGCTAGATATAATGAATATGACAGCGTATACGCCGACATCACATGGATGGGCTATGTGGGGGAAAGCGTGCCTTCGGAATACGCCAATATTTTTGAAATCGTAAAAGGCGCAAGGGACACCGCGGTAAAATTTTTGCAGGACTCCTTCATGCGCGGCCAAAAAGTCCAAGGCTTTATGGTGGACAGGGTGGTAAGGGAATATATCACAAACAAAGGCTTTGGCCAATACTTCGTCCACCGCACAGGCCACTCCATGGGCCCCGGGGACAAAGTACACGCGCTTGGGGTAAACCTTGACGACTTTGAAACCCACGACACCCGCTACATTATCCCCAAAGTGGGCTTTTCGGTAGAACCCGGGATATATTTGGGCAAATTCGGCGTTCGCAGCGAAATCGACATGTATGTTGACGAAAACCGCGGTCCAATTGTAACAACCAGCATGCAGGAAAGTATCGTAAAAATACTTTAACCATAGCTTAGGAGGTCTTTTTTTGAAAGAAAAAAAGCAGTCTTTTATGATTGGGGTTGCCACAATATTTGTGTCCCAATTGCTTGTTAAAATACTCGGGCTCCTATATCGGGTAATCATCACTAATTTTGAAGGCTTCGGGGATACGGGAAACGGGTTTTACTCCGCGGGGTTTCAAATCTACACCTTGCTTTTGGCAATCTCTTCCGTCGGAATCCCCAACGCCATCTCAAAATTGGTTAGCGAAAAAATCTCCATAGGTGATGTAAAGAGCGCAAAGCGGATTTTTAAAGTAGCCCTTGGCCTGTTTTTTACCATCGGCATTTCCCTAAGCATACTTTTATACATAGGCGCAGGATTTGTAGCAGACGTTATCATAAAAATGCCGGGGGCAAAGTACACACTAAAGGCATTAGCTCCATCCATTTTATTCGTGTCATTATCCAGCGTCATCCGCGGGTATTTTTCTGGCATGCAGAACATGCGGGCCACAAGCAACTCCCAGGTACTGGAACAGTTTTTCAAAAGCACGCTTACCATATTGATAGTATACTTGCTTGCGGGATACCCTGCAGAAATCATGGCGGCTGGGGCAAACTTTGCGACTTCCATCGCAACGGTGCTGTCCTTTTGCTATTTAATTTATTTTTATAAACGAAACGACATTAAAAAGCCCTATGGCGATTTAGTTTACCATACTAAAAACACACCAGCATTGACAATAGCGAAAACCATACTAATGGTGTCAATCCCCATTTCCATCAGTTCAGTAATTACCGCCATAAACAGGGTTTTAGACACCATGACGGTTATGCGCGGGCTTGACTGGGCATTTTTACACATCATACCCGACGCGGCTGCCCGCCATGATGAAGCGGTCAGGCTTACAGGCGTATTGTCTAAAGTGGACATCTTGACAAACCTTCCCCTTGCTTTAAACATCGCCTTTGCGACAGCCCTTGTTCCCGCCACCGCGGGGGCGCTGGCGGTGGGCGACAGGGCGACCGCCTCAAAAAGGGTGAGTTTTTCCCTGTTAATCACCATATTGATTGTATTCCCCTGCGCGGGAGGGTTTATCGCTCTGGCCGACCCCATACTAAAGCTACTGTTCCCTGCGGCGTCAAGCGGCGCGGGGCTTTTGATGGTGGCCTCCATTACTCTGGTATTTACCGCCATAGCACAGACCGTCTACGGTTCCCTCCAAGGCTTAGGCAAGGTCTTTGTCCCCGCCACAAGCATAGGGATTGGCTGTATTATAAAACTAATTTTAAACATACTGCTCATCCCAATCCCGAAAATCAATATCTACGGCGCGGCAATCGGGTCATTGGCCTGCCAGTTTACAGCGTGTTTTTTAAGCGTGAGGGTTTTATCCAAAAACATAAAACTGGACTTTTCAATTTCCAAATATGTGATAAAGCCCGCTTTCGCGACGTTTTTAATGAGCGTCTTTGCCCGGCTTTCAAACAACATTTTAATAAAACTTAACTTCGCCCCGCGGATTGCGACGGTTTTGGCAATTTCCGCCTCCGTTTTGGTATATTTTATTTTGGTAGTATCCTTAAACATTTTCACAAAAGAGGACTACTCAATGCTGCCCTTCGGGCATAAAATATATAAGGCGCTGCAAAAAGCAAAACTTGTATAATCTTGTATAAATATGTTGACATTGTAAATTTTTATATTATAATTAATTTAAAATTAAATATAAAACTTCGGGGCAGGGTGAAATTCCCTACCGGCGGTATAGCCCGCGAGCGCAAGCTGACATGGTGAAATTCCATGGCCGACAGTATAGTCTGGATGGGAGAAGTTTTTTATAAAAAACTTTTTTGCCCCCATTTTCTGGGGGTTTTTGCTTGCCCCAAAAAAAGAAAGGGATGGATGGTTTTGATTAAGCTAAACAAAATGATTAAAGTAACTCTTCTTTCTGTTATTGCCTTTATTTTAATGTTTATCGAGTTTCCAATTTTTGCGGCTTTCCCCTTTTTAAAGCTGGATTTTTCAGACCTTCCCTGCATGCTTGCGGCCCTCACCTTCGGG
>JAAYMJ010000273.1 GCA_012521455.1 Clostridiaceae bacterium | reverse complement strand
TGTGAATAATGAAAAAAAAAATATAATTTTTCCAATTATATATAAAGAAAGGATGGATTTCTTAGTGATTGAAATACAAAACCTTACCAAGCGGTTCGGAAACAAGGTTGCACTTGACAACGTGAGCTTTACCGTAAACAAAGGCGAAATCCTTGGCTTTTTAGGCCCCAACGGCGCGGGAAAATCCACCACCATGAACATTATCACAGGCTATATTTCATCAACGGAAGGCACGGTAAAAATTGACGGGCATGATATCCTCCTTGAGCCAATCGAGGCAAAAAAGAAAATCGGGTATTTGCCTGAACAGCCCCCGCTTTACATGGACATGACCGTTGACGAATACTTGAGCTTTGTGTATGAAATTAAGGGCTGCAAGCTGGATAAAGCCAGCCATCTTGATGAAATCAAAGAAGTTGTGAAAATCAAAGACGTTGAAAAGAGAAAGATTAAAAACCTATCCAAGGGTTACAAGCAGAGGGTGGGTTTGGCGCAAGCCCTAATCGGAAACCCCGACGTATTAATTTTGGACGAGCCCACAGTGGGCCTTGACCCGAAACAAATAATTGAAATGAGAAATTTAATTAAAGAATTGGGAAAGGACAGGACCGTTATCCTTTCTTCCCACATAATGCAGGAAATCAGCGCTGTTTGCGAAAGGGTTATCATTATAAACAAGGGAAAAATTGTCGCAAGCGACACCCCTGAAAACCTGTCCCGCCGCTTTAGCGAAACAAACTCCGTCATTGCCCGCATTGAAGGGGATAGCTTTCAGGTTTTAGATACCATAAATAACATCCCCGAAGTTACAAGCGCGAAAATTTACTCCAAAAAAGACGACGGGGTATGCGATTATTTAATTGAGTCAAATACTGACATAAGAAGGGCGTTATTTTTTGAAATGGCTAAAATTAACTGCCCCATTATTATGTTAAGGTCAAATGAATTGAGCTTAGAGGAAATCTTCTTGACAGTGACTAACGACAATGCGGCGGCAGAACAGGCGCAAAATCCTGAAGGACAAGCTGAAGGGCAAGCTGAAGAACTAAGCGGTGAGCTGGAAGAAGGGCAAAAAGAACAGGTAAACCCCGGCCTATCCAATAACGAAAAAGGGGAGGATAATGATGAAAGCGGTATTTAAACGTGAGTTTTGGGCTTATTTAAACGCTCCCATCGGATATATTTATATCGGCGTGTTTTTGGCGCTGTCGGGATATTTTTACGCGCTAAACATTTTATCAGGAATCCCGAGTTTGGAATATGTGTTTGCAAACTGCGTGATTTTGTTTTTGTTTTTAATCCCGGTTTTGACCATGAAAATTTTAGCTGAAGAAAAGAACCAAAAAACCGACCAGCTTCTCCTAACCGCGCCGGTTAAAACCCAGGACATTGTTTTGGGGAAATTTTTCGCGGCTTTGGCAATTCACACAGTGACATTGGCCATTACGTTTTTATACGTTATTGTGATTGAAATTCACGGAAAGCCCTATTATTCCGAGATATTTGGTACCTACTTCGGGTTTTTCCTTCTTGGCGCTGCGTTTATTTCCATTGGTGAGTACATTTCATCACTAACTGAAAATCAGGTAATTTCCGCTGTTTCAACTTTTGGGATACTGTTTTTGCTATATGTTATCGACTGGATTTTACCCCTGTTTTCAAACCAGTTTATTGCCGCCATATTAAAATACGCAGCCATAACCATATGGTACGAAGACTTTACCAATGGGATATTGAGCCTTTCATCAGTTGTCTACTATTTAAGCGTAATCTTTGTGTTCCTTTACTTAACCATGTACCAGCTTGATAGAAGACGCTGGAAAAGCTAAGTGCAAAATGTTAAAGAAAGGGCTGACGAAATGAAAAGGGATAATCAAAACTTCAGATACGGCGCAAGCAGCGCCACAGTTTTAGCGGGCATTTTGGTCATTGTGGTTTTAATAAACGCGGTGGTAGGCGTTTTAGCTGAAAAAACCAATTTAAAACTGGACCTTACCCATAACAAGCTCTATGAAATGACGGACATAACCAAGAATTTGTTGAAAAATTTAAAAACCGATGTAAATTTATACTATGTGACTGAAGACAACTATGAAGTAAAAGAAATATACGATTTTGCAAAGCTTTACACCCAGGTTTCACCTCATGTCAAGCTAACAAAGGTGGACTCAAAAAAGGACCCCGCCTTTTTGAAAAAGTACATGTCCGAAAACGGCACGATTAATTTAGGAAGCATTAT
>JAAYMJ010000272.1 GCA_012521455.1 Clostridiaceae bacterium | reverse complement strand
TGTTGACATGCCCTATAAATATGAAAGCTATGAGGACCCAATTGAAGGCACCAGCGTGGTATTGACCATAGATGAGGTTTTACAGCACTATCTTGAAAACCACCTAGAAGACGCCATGATTGAATACGGGCTTCAAAACGGGGCAGCAGCCATTATGATGGACCCCAGAAACGGGGATATATTGGCGATTGCCACAACCCCCGACTTTGATTTAAACAACCCCATGGCGGTGGAAGACGAAGAAGTAAAAGCGCTGCTATCCACCCTAAGCGGCACTGACTACACCAACGCGCTAAATGAGTATCTAAGGAAACTTTGGAGGAACAAAGCCGTGGTGGACTCCTATGAGCCGGGTTCCACTTTCAAGGTAATCACCACCTCCATTGCCCTTGAGGAAGGGCTTGCCCATGAGGGGGAAAGATTTTTCTGCCCCGGCCACAAAGTGGTGGGGGGAAGGACAATCCACTGCTGGAAAACCCAGGGGCATGGGTCCCTTACCTTTGAAGAAGGGCTTGCGAATTCCTGCAACGTGGTTATGATGGAACTTGCCCAAAGAATAGGGCCTGCTACCTTCAAAAAATATGTGGACGCCTTCGGGTTTACCCAAAAAACCGGGTTTTTAATGCCGGGGGAAGCCTCGGGGATTTTCCACAGCATGAATAAATTCAACGAAGTGGAACTTGCCACAAGCTCTTTCGGGCAGGGCTTTCAAATTACGCCGCTTCAGCTTGTCAGCGCTGTAAGCGCCATAGTAAACGGGGGAGAGCTCTTGCGGCCCCATATCGTTAAAGAATACGTGGACTCCAACGGAAATGTGGTTGAGTCCGTTGAAAAGGAAGTTATAAGAAAAGTAATAAGCGAAGAAACCAGCCAGAAAATGAGGTCAATGTTAGAAAACGTGGTTTCAAACGGCACAGGTAGAAACGCGTACATAAAAGGCTACCGCGTGGGCGGGAAAACAGGGACCAGCGAAAAAATCCCAAGAGGGACGGATAAGCGTATCGCTTCCTTTATCGGGGTTGCCCCCGTTGACGACCCGCAGGTGGTTTGCCTTGTTATGCTTGATGAGCCCACCAGCTACTTAAAGCAGGGGGGCCAGATTGCCGCTCCCGTTGTAAGAAAAATTTTAGAAGACGCCCTACCCTATTTAGGCGTAACCCCCCAATACACCCAGGAAGAATTGTTAAGCCTGGACGCGAGCGTGCCTGAAGTGAGGGGCCTAACCCTTGAAGGGGCTAAAAAGGCTTTAACTGACGCCAAATTCAAGGTAAGCGTAAAAGGCTCGGGCACAACGGTGCTTGACCAAATGCCAAAACCGGGGGCAAGGCTTTCTGAAAAATCAACGGTAATCCTATATACTGAGGATGAACAGCAACAAATGGTTATGGTGCCCGATGTAGTGGGCAGGACCTATGATGACGCGAAACGGATTTTGCAAAACGCAGGTTTAAATATAAAAGAAGGCGGCGTGCACCAGACAAACAGGGCAATTGCCGCAATGCAGCATCCTAAAGCAAACACCGAGGTTATGGCAGGTACAATCGTAGAAGTAGATTTTGTTGATACCGATGTGGACTAATAGGTATCAAAGGAGGCAATTATGTTATTACGGGAGATTGTCAATAATATAAAACATGAGCTTGTAAGGGGAAGCCTTGATATTGAGATTTCAGGGATTTCCTACGATTCAAGAAAGGTCAAAAAAGGGGACTTGTTTGTGGCCATCAAAGGTTTTACCACCGATGGGCACAAATACATTGAATCCGCTGTGCAAAACGGTGCCGTGGCAGTAATCGGGCAAGAGGATAGCGGATTTTGCGAAAACTACATAAAAGTTAAGGACTCAAGGGAAGCTTTGGCACAAGCCTCATTAAACTTTTACCAAAACCCCCAAAAGAAACTAAAACTAATTGGCGTTACCGGCACCAACGGAAAAACCACAACAACCCACCTTATAAAAAGCATTCTTGAATTCAACGGCTATAAGTGCGGCCTTATTGGTACAAACCACAACATGATAGGGAGCCGCGAACTCCCGGCGGAACACACAACGCCGGAATCACTGGATTTGGCAAAACTCCTATATGAAATGGCAAACGAAAACGTGGAATATGTTATAATGGAAGTATCCTCCCACTCTTTGGCGCAAAAGAGGGTGCACGGGCTGTATTTCTTCGTTGCGGCCTTTACCAACCTGACGCAGGACCATTTGGATTTTCACGCCAGCATGGAAGAGTACCGCGACACTAAGGCAAAGCTTTTTTCCATGTGCGAGGCAAGCACAATTAACATAGACGACGAAGCGGGCAAATATATCTTTGATAACACTTCCAGCAAAAAAATAAGCTACGGTATCCATGAAAACGCCATGCTCT
>JAAYMJ010000271.1 GCA_012521455.1 Clostridiaceae bacterium | reverse complement strand
TAGCAACAAAACAAATCATCTGCCTCAAAGCGAAGAGATTATCTGTTATGTGCGAAACATTCACTGCAGTAAATCGGCCTGTCATTCTTAGGAACGAAAGGCACTTTTGCTTCCTTACCGCATAGCGCGCAAGTTGTAACGTGCATTTCTCTTGACTCTTTGAGAGCTTGTTTTCTTGCAGTTCTACATTCCTTGCATCTGGTTGGTTCGTTTTGGAACCCTTTTTCTGCGTAAAATTCTTGTTCACCTGCTGTGAACACAAATTCTTTACCGCAATCTTTGCAAACTAAAGTTTTGTCTTGGAACATTAAAAAATCCCCTCACTTTGATAATTAATAACCCTGACCGGAGTCGAACCGATTCCCACTGTTTCCAGTTGCTCTGCCAACATAAGCTACAAGGGCGTATAGAAACGGGGTAAGCTAACAAAGCAAAACAGGATAATTAGCTTACAAACTTCTCAAGTTTTCTCTTTATACGCTGCAAGGCATTGTCAATGGACTTTGGCTGTTTATTCAATACCTCACCAATCTCTTGATACGATTTCCCTTGTAGGTAGTACGCCAGAACCTTACATTCGAACTTGCTTAGAAGTTCTGTTACCTTGACTCCTATGTCGTCAATTTCTTCACGGCTAATGATAATCTCCTCAGGGTTTGACGCCTCACCTTTGCCGAAAACATCAAGCAAAGTGACATCATATTCCTCATCAAAGAGGGGTTTGTTTAGAGATACATAGGTATTAAGCGGTGTATGTTTTTGCCTTGTTGCTGTTTTGATTGCGGTAATAATCTGCCTCGTTACGCAAAGTTCAGCAAAACTTTTAAAAGAAGAAAGTTTGTCAGCTTTATAGTCCCTGACTGCTTTGAAAAGCCCTATCATTCCTTCTTGAACCAAGTCTTCTTTATCTGCGCCAATTAAAAAATAAGCCTGTGCCTTGTTCCTCACAAAAGCACGGTAGCGGTATATCAAACATTCCTGGGCATAGGTGTCCCCTTTCTGACTAAGTAAAACCAGTTCTTCGTCAGGCAATGAACTTAAATCTGCTTTTGTGGATTTTAAACTTAAGCTCATTAGCTAACCCCCTGTTTACGCTTGACAATGCTAATTATATTCCTTTTTGTCTAATATGTCAAGCAAATATGGGCAAAATCCAATATTTTTTTGCAATTTCAATAAGATTGGACACAATTAAAATAAAATATAACACCAGCCCCAAAATTCAAATTATTTTTTTGACAAAATAAACGAAATTTTATATTCCCCATAACCACAGGATTTTCTAAACTTTTTGCGTTATAAAAATATCAAAAATCCTATAATTCCTATTCTTTGCAGAATAAAAAACATTGCTTTTTTCATCATTAATGATATAATTTAGTGTGGGAGGTGGGGAGAACGTGCAAAAGTTCGTAATTGAAGGCGGCCACCCGTTAAAAGGGGAGGTTAGCATCAGCGGGTCGAAAAACGCCGCTGTTGCGGTCATCTGCGGCGCTATCCTGACAGATGGCATTTGCCGGATTGAAAATTTACCCAAAATCAAAGATGTATATGTTATTTTAGATATATTAACAAAACTCGGTGCAAAGATTACGACACTACCTGATTCTTCAGTTATTATAGATCCCACAAACATTAATACATACACAGCTACCTTTGACATGGTCAGAAAAATGCGGGGCTCGTATTATCTTCTGGGCTCCCTTCTTGGGCGCTTTTCCCGCGCGAACGTATCCATGCCGGGGGGATGTAATTTCGGTACAAGGCCCATTGACCAGCACATAAAAGGATTTGTGTCGCTAGGGGCGGATATTAACATAGTCCACGGCATAATTGAAGCAAAGGCCGAGGAATTAGTGGGAAACCATATATTTTTAGACATAGTTTCAGTAGGGGCCACAATAAACATCATGCTTGCGGCAGCCAAGGCAAAGGGCGTAACCACAATTGAAAACGCCGCGAAAGAGCCCCATGTTGTTGACCTTGCAAACTTTCTAAACGCCATGGGCGCAAATATAAAAGGCGCGGGCACCGACACCATTAAAATCACAGGTGTTGACCACATGCCCGGCGGTACATATACAATAATCCCTGACCAGATTGAAGCAGGGACCTTCATGATTGCGGCCGCAGCCATAGGCGAGGACGTATTGGTTAAAAACTTAATCCCAAAACACATGGAATCCTTAACCGCAAAGCT
>JAAYMJ010000270.1 GCA_012521455.1 Clostridiaceae bacterium | reverse complement strand
TGCTGATTTTTTGGTGTATCCTAAAACAATCGAGGACATAAAAAAAACGGTTGCGTACTTAAAAGAAAACAATATTTTTTATAAAGCAATTGGTAACTGCTCAAATTTAATTGTTTCTGACAAGGGAATAAGAGGCGTGCTTATTTCTTTGGCAAAGCTGGATATTGAAACGGTTGTGGATGGGAAATCCATAATTGCCCCCGCCAGGGAAAAACTTAAGAGGATTGCGTTGTTGGCTTATGAAAACTCGCTGACGGGTTTTGAGTTTGCGGCGGGAATCCCCGGGACTTTGGGCGGGGCAATAAAAATGAACGCAGGGGCTTATGACGGGGAAATGAGTTTTTGCGCGAATACCGTGTGGTATTTAGACGGTGAGGGGAATTACCTAAAGACGAATGACCTTTGCTACTCATACCGTCACAGCTTTTTTTCCGAAAACCCTTCTTTTATTATCATTAAGGCAAAAATTGATTTAAAAAAGGGAGACAGGGATAAAATAAAGGAAAAAATGGACGAATACCAGGCGCTCCGCGCCGCAAAACAGCCCCTTAACATGCCTAGCGCGGGAAGCGTGTTTAAGCGGCCGAAAGGCTACTATGCAGGCGCTTTGATTGAAGGGGCGGGGCTTAAGGGCTATAAAATCGGCGGGGCGCAGGTTTCGGAAAAACACGCGGGGTTTATTGTAAATACGGGAAACGCCACCAGTAAGGATGTTTTGGATTTAATAAAACATATTCAAAAATGTGTTTTTGAAAAATACAACGTGATGTTGGAAACAGAAGTAGAATACATTGGCGAAGAATAATTTGGAGGTTATTATGAGATTTTTAATCGTGACTGGCTTATCCGGCGCGGGGAAGACCCAGGTGCTTCACTTTTTGGAGGATATGGGGTATTATTGCGTTGACAATATGCCGCCGTCCCTTTTGAGCAAATTCGCAGAAATTTGCTATAAGTCCCAGGGTAAAATCAACAAAGTGGCGCTGGGTATTGATATAAGGGGCCGGGAAATGTTTAGCGAAATATTTACCGAGCTTTCCAGCTTGAAAAACTACGGTTACGATTATGAGATTTTGTTTATGGACGCAAGCGACGAGGTTTTGGTAAAGAGGTACAAGGAGTCAAGGCGTCTTCACCCCCTGATCCGCGACGACGGGAGAATTATTGACGGGATTTTGGCAGAACGTCAGATGTTAAAAGAGCTAAAAGAGAGGGCAAACCATGTGATAGACACATCTGATTTATTGGTAAGGCAGTTAAAGGACAGGATTTATTCCCTCTTTGCCGAAGGGGTCAAGGAAAGCACCATTACTATAAACATAATTTCCTTCGGGTTTAAGTTTGGGATTCCCATGGATTCGGATTTGGTGTTTGACGTGCGCTTTTTGCCTAACCCCTATTATGTTGAGGAATTAAAGTATTTGACAGGTTATGACAGCAAAGTAAGGGATTATGTTTTAAAATTCCCCCAGACCCATGAGTTTATGACAAAGTTAGTGGATTTAATCAATTTCCTACTACCCCACTACATTGAAGAGGGGAAAAACCAGCTTGTGATTTCCATCGGGTGCACAGGCGGGAAGCACCGTTCGGCGACAATTGCCATAAAGCTTTATGAGGCATTAAAGAAAAGCGGGTACAGGGTTATAATAAGCCACCGTGATATTGATAAAAGAGAAGCATAGGCGGGGATATCTATGTTATCGTTTTCGCAGACAATAAAGCAGGAATTGTTGAAAGTGGAAACTAAAAAGGAATGCTGCAAGGAAGCGCTCCTTTGTGCCCTTGTTTCATTCCTTGGGGAAATAAAGTATGAGGGCGGTAAAGCCGCCCTTTTTGTTAAGACGGAAAATGAGGGGATTGTAAAACTAGTAGAAAGGCTTTTGTTTGAGGTTTTTGGAATTAGGGAAGACAGATACAAACTTGTCAAAAGGAAAGAAAGGTTTTATATCATAATTGATGATGAGGACGTTTTGGATATTTTAATTGACGGTTTTAATTTTAAAGATGAGGAATTTGAGGACTTAATCGTGTTTAATACCGACCCTAAAATCATATCCTCCCTATGCTGCAAAAAGGCCTTAGTAAGGGGTGCCTTTTTAGCCGCGGGAAGCATAAACCCCCCTGAGAAAAACTACCACTTTGAAATAGTGATAAAGCATTTTTTGCTGGAAGAAGGCTTAATCAGCTGTTTTACCGCATTTGATTTGCACCCAAAAACAATAATGAGAAAATCCAGCAAAGTTATGTATTTTAAAGACGGGGATGAAATCGCCGACTGCTTAAACCTCATGGGGGCCCATAACAGCCTCATGGACTATTTAAACACAAGGATTATAAAAGAGCAGCGCAACAACATAAACCGTCAGGTAAACTGCGAAACCGCAAACATCACAAAGACCATTGACGCGTCAATAAAGCATGTGGAAAGCATAGAAAAGATTAAAAATACCATTTGACTTGAAAACTTGCCGGAAAATTTGTATGAAATTGCAAAACTCCGCCTTGAGGAACCCGAGGCGTCGCTTAAAGATTTGGGGCAAATGCTTCATCCGCCAATCAGCAAATCGGGGGTTAACCACAGGCTTAAAAAAATAATGGAAATTGCAAAAGATATAAAGTAAGGGGGCGGGAAGATGAGCGGGTTTGTTCATTTGCATGTGCACAGCGAATACAGCCTTTTAGACGGTGCAAGCAGGATTTCGGACATTCCCAAAAAAGCAAAGGCTAACGGGCAAAAGGCAATAGCCTTAACCGACCATGGGGTTATGTACGGGGTTGTTGATTTTTACAAAGCCTGCCTTGAAGAAGGGATAAAGCCCATATTGGGCTGTGAAGTGTACACCGCGCCCAGGGGCAGGTTTCAAAAAGAATCAGGCATAGATTCACAAATGGGGCATTTGGTGTTATTGGCCCAAAACAATACGGGGTATAAAAATTTAATGAAAATTGTGTCCACAGGCTTTACCGAAGGGTTTTACTATAAGCCCAGGGTTGATTTTGAGGTTTTAGAGGAATACAAGGAAGGCATTATAGCGCTTTCCGCCTGCCTTGCGGGATTTATTCCCGACGCCCTTTTAAAAGGTGACGAAAAGCGGGCAAGGGAGCTTTTGGATAAGTTTAAGATGATTTACAAGGACAATTTCTACATAGAGCTTCAAGACCACGGGCTTGCCGAACAAAAGCGGGTAAACCCGATGCTTATTGATTTGGCCAAATCCACTTCCACACCTGTGGTTATTACAAACGACTCCCACTACACAAACAGGGAGGACGCGAAAATCCAGGATATTTTAATGTGTATACAAATGGGTGAAACTTTGGCAAGCGAGGACAGGATGAGGTTTGAAACTGACGAGTTTTACCTAAAGGGCACAGATGAAATGGAAAAACTGTTCCCTTCCCTTCCCGAGGGGATTTCAAATACATGGGATATTGCCAGCCGCTGCGATGTGGAAATTGATTTTTCCACAAGGCATTTGCCTAAATTTGATGTGCCGGGCGGCAGGGATTCTTTTGAGTACCTGAAAGAACTATGTTTTTGCGGGCTTTATGAGAGGTACAAGGAAGTTACTGACGAACACATAAAAAGGCTTGAGTTTGAGCTTGACGTAATCAAAAGCATGGGATTTGTGGATTATTTCTTAATTGTCCATGACTTTGTTGATTTTTCAAGAAAAAATAAAATTATGGTTGGTCCCGGCCGCGGAAGCGCGGCGGGAAGCTTGGTGGCTTATTGCCTGAAAATCACAAGCATTGACCCCCTTCGGTACAATTTGCTCTTTGAAAGGTTTTTAAACCCCGAAAGGATTACCATGCCCGATATTGATATTGACTTTTGCTATGAACGGCGTGATGAGGTAATCGATTATGTGATACATAAGTACGGAAGGGATAAAACCGCCCAAATCATTACCTTTGGAACCATGGGGGCACGGGCTGTAATCAGGGACGTCGGAAGGGTTTTGGACGTTCCATATCAGACCGTTGACCAATTGGCGAAAATGATACCCATGGAACTTAATATGACCATTGACAAGGCTTTGGAAGTTTCCCCGAATTTCAGGCAGGTGTATAACACTGATGAAAAAATGAGGGAACTTATTGACTATGCCAAGGCTTTGGAAGGAATGCCGCGGCACGCCTCAACCCACGCGGCGGGGGTGGTTATTTCAAAAGAGCCGCTAAATAACTTTGTGCCAATACAAAAAAATGATGACGTTATAACCACGCAGTTTCCCATGACCACCATTGAGGAACTGGGGCTGCTAAAGATGGACTTTTTAAGCCTACGGAACTTAACCGTTATAAGGGACTGCCTTGACTATATCAAAAAAAGCCAAAACATTGAAATAAACCTTGATGAAATAGATTACGACAAAGAAGAAGTGTACCAAATGATTTCCCGCGGGGAAACCTCGGGGGTGTTCCAGCTTGAGAGCGCGGGCATGACCCAGTTTATGAAAGAGCTTATGCCCACCAGCCTTGAAGATATTATCGCGGGGATTTCCCTTTACAGGCCAGGGCCCATGGACTCAATCCCCACCTACATCAGGAATAAAAACCACCCTGAAAAAATTACATACCGACACCCGTCATTAAAGCCCATTTTGGAAGTAACCTACGGCTGCATTGTGTACCAGGAGCAGGTTATGCAGATTGTGCGTATCCTTGGCGGCTACAGCTTAGGGCAGGCCGACATGGTAAGGCGCGCCATGAGCAAGAAAAAAGAAAAGGAAATGGCAAAAGAGCGGCAAAGGTTTATCTATGGGGAAAAAGACGAAAATGGCAATATTATAATTGAAGGGGCAATAAACCGCGGGATTGATGAAAAAACCGCCTCCGCAATCTTTGACGACATGGCGGATTTCGCGAAATACGCCTTTAACAAAAGCCACGCGGCGGCGTACGCCGTGATTGCGTACCAGACGGCGTATTTAAAGTGCTTTTATAAAAAAGAGTATCTTGCGGCCCTTCTTACAAGCGTGCTTGGGGACAGCAGCAAGGTGGCAAGGTATGTGGACGAGGCAAAGACGTATAATATAAAGGTGCTACCCCCCGACATAAATTACAGCGACTACACCTTTACCATTGAAGAAGACGGGATCCGCTTTGGCCTTGGTGCGATTAAGAATGTGGGAAAAAACTTTGTCTTAAGCATTGTAAATGAGCGCCAAAAGGGCGGAAGATTTAAAAGTTTTAAGGATTTTATAAACCGCATGGTTGGAGCCGACTTAAATAAGCGCGCCCTTGAGGGTTTGATAAAATGCGGGGCCTTTGACTCTTTTGCAAGCCGCTCACAGCTTTTGTTAAATTATGAAAAGGTGCTTTCCGACGCCCAAAACAAAAACAGGGAAAATTTAAAAGGCCAGATTTCCATGTTTGATTTGGGAGGGGAAAATTACGAAAAGGACGATTTCCCGCCGGCAAAGGAACTTTCGCTAAAAGAGATACTTGCCTTGGAAAAAGAGGCGGCAGGGATTTATTTTTCAGGACATCCCTTGGATGACTACAAGGATAAGATAAATAAAATGAGGGTGGATAAAATCTCGGATATTTTAGAGGCTGAAAACCACGCAAGCCTTGACGGGAAAGAAGTTTCCATTTTGGGCGTGATAAACGCGAAAAAGGAAAAGGTGACAAAGTCGGACGCATACATGTGTTTTATTACCGTTGAAGATTTGACGGGCCAAATTGAAGGGATAGTGTTTCCGAATGTGTATAAAAAATCCTACGCCTTAATTTCTGTGGACAGTGTGGTTGTAATTAAAGGAAGAATTGACTATAAAGAGGAAGAAAGCCCAAAAATATTGGCCTCCGACATTTTGGCGGTGTCCGACGATATTGAAAAGGCGGCGCCGGATTTAAAGGAGCCGGGGGTGTACTTGAAGTTAACACCGCAAAATGAGGGGCTTCTGGACAGGATTCATGATTTGGTTGTAAAAAACCAGGGGGATAAGGATTTTTATATACTTTATAAAAACAAAAAGATAAAATCCGTATATAAAATAAACCCCACCGACGGGGTAATCAGCTCTATAAACAAAATTTTCGGGGCAGATTGCGTGTATATTATCTAATTTTAAGGCAAAAAAATATTGATTTTAGTTTTGTTTTAATGTATCATTATGATTGGGAAAAATTCGAGAATTGGTTGGACAAATTCCAAAATCAATGATAAAGGAGTTTTTTAAATGGAAGATGCTTCTTTATACAGCACTCTGGGTGATTATATAGTTGTGCAAGCATTGGAAAACGGGGTTACGATAATCGGCCTTACAAGAGGGAAGGACACCCGTTTTCATCATACTGAAAAACTGGATAAGGGAGAAATATACATTGCGCAGTTCACCGAAGTTACTTCAGCCATGAAAGTCAGGGGAAACGCAAGGATTTACACAAAATTCGGCTGCATAATTTCCGGAAATGTTGAAGAGATTGAATAAGGTTTTATTTTAAAAACCGGAAAGGGATGATAATAATGTGGACTGTTATATACCTTGCACAATCTAAGGAAATTGCTCAGAAGTTGCAAAAGGCACTCGAAGATGAGGGGCTTTTGGTAAAAGTCCGTCCGATACAAAAATCCCAGGATGATTCAGGATGCTATGAAGTGCTGGTTTTGGAGTCTGAAGTTGAACAGGCTCACAGCATAATAATTGAAACAGGCTTTTAAAATTGACGCCTGCGCTGCAGGTGTTAATTTTTGTGTATAATTTTTTAAATTCATAAATATGCCGCAGTAGGCAATGGCGCCTATCATTTCTGCGACAAAATATAACGTGGCAATGCTGAAAGGGATGATTTTTTATGAAAGTTAAAAAAATAGGGATACTAACAAGCGGCGGCGACGCACCGGGTATGAATCCCGCAATCTATGGCGCCGTGAAAGCGGCTCATGCTTTGGGTATTGAAATTGTGGGTTTTGAAAGAGGATATGAGGGAATACTAAACAGGAAAATTAAAAAACTGGATATTACCAAGATTACTGACCTCATGTCAAAGGGCGGTACATACTTAAGAAGCGCAAGAAGCGTTGAATATAATTCCGAAGCAGGGGTGAAAAAGGCGGCGCGAATTTGCCGCGAGGAAGGAATAGACGCCATTATTGTTGCGGGCGGGGACGGCTCTTTCAGGGGAGCGTTGGATATTTCCAAAGAAGGAATAAATGTTGTCGGAATCCCCGCTACAATTGACAATGACATCGGCTGTTCCGAGTATTCTTTAGGCTTTGACACTTCAGTAAACACCGTAATTGACGCCATAGATAAAATTTCTGACACAGCCAACTCCCACGACAAATGCTGCGTTGTTGAAGT
>JAAYMJ010000269.1 GCA_012521455.1 Clostridiaceae bacterium | reverse complement strand
TAGAAGCCGAAGACGGGTATCCCGTTCCTTCCGGTTTACCCACTTATTCAAAATAATATAAACAGGGCTTCCCTTTGTGGGAAGCCCTGAGTATAGCGGGGAAATTAATGAAAAAAGCACTTTATATAATTCTTATTAGTTTATCTGTTTTAACAGGCTGTTTTAAAAAAGAAATAAATGAAAAAAATCAAAGCCCGGCTAAAATTACTCCGCCTGAGGGCGCTGTAATCATTGCCCTTCTTGATACGGGGATTTCCACTTCTGCCATTGACAAAAGTGTGGTTTTAGAGGGATATAACTATGTGGAAAATAATTTTGACGCCGAAGACAAAATAAACCACGGGACAGCGGCGGCAAGCGTTATCGTGGGCTCCGCCCCCGCAAAAATTGAGGGGCTTTGCAAAAACGCATGCCTTGTCCCCTTGGTGGTAAGCACAAAAACAGGCAAAAATCAACAAAGCATAAACCCCCGGCTTTTGGCGCAAGCAATAATTGACTCCGTAGACAAATACCGCGCAGATATAATAAATATTAGCTTAGGTTTTAAAAAAGACCTGCCGGAAGTAAAACGCGCGGTTGAGTATGCGGAAAACATGGGTGTCCTTGTGGTGGCAGCCGTTGGAAATGACGGCGAAGAAAGCTCCCCCCTCTTTCCCGCCTCCTATGAAACCGTCATTGCGGTAGGCTCCCACGACAAAGACGGCAAAGTGTCTGTCTTTTCCCAAAAAAACGGTACGGTTGATATTTTGGCCCCCGGCGAAGATATATGGCTTGCTTCAAGAAGGGGAAAAACCTATGGCGCTTATGGCACGTCATATGCGTGCGCCTATGTTTCCGCCGCCGCGGCAAACCTGATTTCAAAAAACCCTGGCATTACACCAAAAGAAGTAAGGGAAAAACTCTTTAAATCCGCCACAGATATTGGCGGTGAGGGGTTTGACAGTGAAAGCGGCTGGGGGATTTTAAATTTGGAAAAAGCTTTAAGCGATTGAAAAAAAGAATAAGCTAAAAAAGAGCCACGGATTGTGGCTCTTTTTTGTTGATATGTCACATGCCCTGCGCCACAACTTTTTCCCCAAGGCCTGGTAACTTTTAACTTTTTCCTTATGCCATAACACAAAATTATTTAGGTATAAAAGCCAAGGCAAGAAATAAGCCTTTTTTGCAACAAATCACCGCTAAATAAAATGCGGTATTTTAAGTTTATTAAAAAAATGGCAGGCAAACAGCCTGCCATTTTTTTAATTTCATTACAACCATTATATTTAATAATTAACAATATATCCATCAATATATATAATTTAAAAGGCATAGCGCAAGCTATGCCTCTTTTTTATAAAATTAATTATCTGTTTTTATACGCTTCTTCAATTGCAACTGCCACCGCAACGGTTGCGCCAACCATGGGGTTGTTGCCCATACCGATTAGGCCCATCATTTCAACATGGGCTGGAACTGATGAAGAGCCTGCGAATTGCGCGTCGGAGTGCATTCTTCCCAAAGTGTCGGTCATACCGTAGGAAGCAGGGCCTGCCGCCATGTTGTCGGGGTGCAAGGTCCTTCCTGTGCCGCCGCCGGAAGCCACGGAGAAGTATTTATTGCCGATTTCCTGGCATTCCTTTTTATATGTACCTGCAACAGGGTGTTGGAACCTTGTTGGGTTTGTGGAGTTACCTGTGATTGAAACGTCAACGCCTTCGTAGTGCATGATTGCAACGCCTTCCCTGACGTCGTCGGCGCCATAGCAGCGTACCTTTGCGCGTTCGCCTGTGGAATATGCTGTTTCGCTTATGATTTCAAGTTTTCCTGTGTAGTAGTCAAACTTTGTTTCCACATGGGTAAACCCGTTAATCCTTGAAATTATCTGGGCCGCGTCTTTTCCTAGCCCGTTTAGGATAACCCTTAAGGGTTCTTTTCTAACTTTGTTTGCGGATTTTGCGATACCGATTGCGCCTTCTGCCGCCGCGAAGGACTCATGGCCTGCCAGGAATGCAAAGCATTTGGTTTCTTCCCTCAAAAGCATTGCAGCTAAATTCCCGTGTCCCAAACCCACTTTTCTTTCATCGGCAACGGAGCCAGGGATACAAAAGGCCTGCAAACCTTCGCCGATTACTTCAGCCACTTCCGCCGCGGTTTTCACGCCTCTTTTGATTGCCAAAGCCGCGCCTACAATGTATGCCCAGCAAGCGTTTTCAAAGCAGATGGGCTGAATACCTTTTACGATATTATATACGTCAACACCGAAATCATCGCAAATTTTTTTCGCTTCTTCAATGGATGAAATGCCGTTTTCGTTTAGGGTTTTGTTTATCTTATCTATTCTTCTATCATAACCTTCAAATAAAGCCATTTTCTAAACCTCCTTATTCTTCACGGGGATCGATGTATTTTCCCGCTTCGTCAAACCTGCCGTACTGGCCTGTTGCCTTTTTAACGGCTTCATTTGCGTCCATGCCCTTGCGTATCATTTCCATCATTTTGCCAAGGTGCACGAATTTATATCCGATAATCCTGTCTTCTTCGTCCAAAGCAAGCTGGGTTATGTATCCTTCCGCAAGTTCAAGATACCTTGGGCCTTTCGCGCTGGTGGAATATACTGTTCCCACTTGTGAACGGAGTCCCTTTCCTAAATCTTCTAACCCCGCGCCGATTGGAAGGCCGTCTTCGGAAAACGCGGTCTGGGTTCTACCATATACGATTTGCAAGAACAATTCCCTCATGGCGGTGTTAATCGCGTCGCAAACAAGGTCGGTGTTTAGCGCTTCCAAAATTGTTTTTCCTGTGATTAATTCCGCCGCCATTGCCGCAGAGTGGGTCATCCCTGAGCAGCCGCAGGTTTCAATTAGGGCTTCTTCGATTATCCCGTTTTTAACATTTAAGGTTAATTTGCATGTTCCCTGTTGTGGCGCGCACCAGCCCACACCATGGGTTAGGCCTGATATGTCTTTGATTTCCTTGGCTTGTACCCATTTGCCTTCCTGTGGAATTGGCGCCGGGCCGTGGTTGCTAACCCCTTTTGCCACTTTACACATGCGTTCAACTTCATGTGAATATTTCATGTCAAAATCTCCTTTCCTGTGTTTCATTCTGGTATATCCAGTGTTTGATAAATTGTTGACAATTTACAACTCACCTACGGTATTTTATCATCAAAAATTCCCATAATCAATATAGCTTTTTAAATTTTGTGCATTTTGTTGGAATTTTTCTTTTTTGGGTTTTAAAATATTGTATCTGTGGAAAACTTATAAAAAGGCTTTCCATAAATACCCTATTCTTTTACTAAATCTTTACTTAATTTAAACGTTAATATATAATCATATTAAATCCCTTTTTAAAGAGGTGGCGCAAATGAAAAAAAAGATAATTACCTTAATTTTTCTTTTGGCAATTGTTTTTTGCGTATCCACAAAAATTCACTATACTTTTGGGTTTAATGCCTATCCTTATCTTTTTGTTTTATTCTTAGCGTTAATCCCCCCTTTAAAAAGCAGGATTTATAAGATTTATGACACCTTTATTTTGCCTATTTTAATGATATCTTTGGGGCTTTCCCTATTTATCCCTAAAATATCCCTATTATATGACGTGGATAACAGCTATTACAACAGGTTTGTCATAACCTTATCAAATATTGGCTTTTTGTGTTTGACTTTATATATTTTAACCTTCGCCTTCAGCTTTTTTTACATAAGGATTAAAAACACGCTAAAAAGCCTTCCTAAAGAGGATTTCATTTTAATTTTGGCAATCGGGCTTATATTAAACATAATTTGCGCGATTTACATCTCAAAAAACCTTACGGTTTACTACTGGGATACGGCGGGGTATTGGAAAATCACAAGGACAATTATGGACAAAAGCTCGTCCTTGGTTGATTTTATAAACAATGTTTTATACAGCGTAAAACATGAGGATTATAATTACATCCCCATTGTGCCCGTGAGTTTGTTTTATTACCTTTTTGGCTCAAACCGCACGGTTTTTGTGCTTAGTTTAATTAATTTTTACACCATACCCTCCCTTTTATTGCTATACTATTTTATAAAGCGCTTTTCCTTTGAAAACCCTAAAACCACATTTGTGTTAAGTCTTTTGTTTTACCCCTACATTTACTACACCGCAATAATTGGCTTTGTGGATGTGGGGGGCATAATTATTTCCCTTTTGGTTTTAATACTATATTTTAACGGAAAAATTTCCTACGGGAAAAGTTTTGTCATTTCAATGCTTTTGGCGCTTTTGTACCTTTTCAGGCGCTGGTTTTTATTCTGGTCGGTATCCTTCTTTATCGCCTCATTTATCGCAATTTTTTTTGTGAAGGACAAAAAATTAAAGCTGGAAAGGTTTAAGCATTTAATTTTTTCGGGGTTTTCTTTCGGGTTTTTGCTTTGCTTTTACTTTTGGCCCCTTGTGTACGAAAAGCTTTTGAAAACCAATTATTCTGAAATATACAAAGCTTATTCCTTTTCCCTTGCTTTTGATATATCGCTCTTTTTAAGCCAAATCGGGATTGTTACAATTTTAAGTTTCATTTTGGGGGCTCTTTTTGCCCTCTATAAGAAAAAAGAAGAAATTACGTATTTTTTAATAAACCAGTTTTTAATATGCTTTATTCTGTTTAAGCTGACCCAAAGCCACGGGCAGCAGCATTTGCTTTTGTATTTCCCAAGCCTTTTTTACTTCACCTGCTCGTTTATAAGTTTTATAACACAAAAACCCAAGGCAAAGATTTTTTCCACTGCTTTAGGTATTATAATTACATTCAGCGTGGTATTTTTGCCCTACGGGGTATCGAACCCGCTGGACAAATTCAAAGCCGCAAAAATTATCCCCGGGATAAGGCTTCAGTCGGAAATGCGGTTTGACATTTTGGATTTAATTAGCTTTAAAAAGAAGATGAAAAATTTATGCGGGAATGATAAAAAGTTTGTGTTTTTATCCTCATCCTTTTATTACAACTACGACACAATCGCAAACCTTGAAAGCTCAATCGGTTTTGACGAATTGGACAACAGTTTCCTTTTATACAACCCGCAGGTGGATTTAAGGGACGGTTTTCCCTATGTTTTGTTTAACGCGGACTACTTTGTGGTGCCAACGCCAATCCAGACCCACCTTCCGCAAAACACCCAGCTTGTTATTACTATTCCCGCGCAGCTTCTCTTAAATAACGAAGGCTTCGGGAAGGCCTTTGAAAAGATTGAGGAAATTAAGATGATTGCGCCAAATTATGAGTATATTACTTTTAATATTTATAAAAAAGCAAGGGAGATAACACTGGAAGAAAAAAGGGATTTAGCGCAGCGGTTTTGGGAGCATTACCCTGAAAACCCCCTCTTCCCTTCCCCATTGCAATTTGAATAAAATTTGGTATAATAATTAGTAAATTTTGGTAATTCGGGTGATTTTATGACATTTTTATATCTTGGGCTTTTGATAATTATAACATTATTCTTCTACGGCTATTTTGGGGAGGTTAAATCAAAAAGCGCTGGGTTCATTTTAGGCTTCGGCCTGGCGTTTAGGCTTGTGCTTGCGCCCGTAGTATACGGCTTTCCCTCGGATATGGGCTGCTGGCTTTCATGGAGTGATACTTTAGCAAAAGACGGGATTTTTAGTTTTTACAAAAACGTGTCCTTCTGCGATTACCCGCCGCTTTATATGTACTTTTTGTACGGGATTGGGAAAATCAGGCAGGCTTTTAACTTTGGGGAGGTTTTTGACATTTTATTGGTAAAGTCCCCCTCAATCATTGCGGATATAGTTTGCGCATATCTCCTTTACACTATCGCAAAAAGGCATGAAAACAAAAAGGCGGGGGTTTTGGCGTGCTTAATTTACGCGCTAAACCCGGCAATTTTTATAAATTCTGCGGTTTGGGGCCAGATTGACTCGCTGTTTTCCTTGTTTTTGGTATCTTCCCTATATTTTTTGTACCTTGAAAAGTACAAGCCATCCGCTGCGGTTTTTGCTTTGGCAACACTCCTAAAACCGCAGGCGCTGATTTTTACCCCGGTGTTTTTATATATGTACATAGAAAAGCTTTATTATGACAAGGAAAAGAAAAGCTACTACAACAGGGAGTTTTTGTCCTCTGTGGGCATTTTTCTGGCCTTGTTTTTTGGGATTTCCGCGCCCTTTTTTGGCAAGGATATATTAGGGATAATAAGGCTTTATGCCTCAACAATGTCAAGCTATCCTTACGCAAGCGTGAACGCCTTTAATTTATACAGCCTTTTCGGGGCAAATTTTGAGGAATTAGACTACCGGTTTTTGTTTTTAACTTACCGCCTTTGGGGAATAATTTTTATAGTTTTAACTGTTATATCGGGCTTTTGGTTTTTTTGCAAGGCAAAGGGAGAAAGGTCAAAAATTTTTTACACCGGGGCAATTATTATAACATCAGTCTTTACCCTTGCGGTAAAAATGCATGAGAGGTATTTATTCCCTTCGATACTACTGCTGCTTATATCTTATGTGATAACTAACAACAAAAAGGTTCTAATTCCTGCCTTTTGGATTTCCTTTGCCCACTATTTTAACGTTTTTTACGTTTTGAGGGCATATTTGACTGATGATTACAATATTTTGCCCGACAATCCCTATTTGGGTTACGGAAGCATTTTCACCATCTTTGCCTTTGCGGTTTTAATTTATATGGGGATTTCTGTTTATATAAGGGAATTTCCCAAAGTTTTGCCGCCCCTTTCTTTTAAAAAGCAAAAAAGCCAAAAGGGGGATTTTGTAAAGGTGGCGGCACTTACCCTGATTTATGCCCTGATATCCTTTTTCAATTTGGGAAACACTTACGCGCCGCAAACTTACCACGACTTTTCAAAAAATCCCATAATCGTGGTGGATTTAAAAGACGTGCATGATTTTGGCGGGATTATGTATTATAAGGGCTTGGGGGATGGAAGAATAAAGATTGAAACGTCGCTGTCGGGGTTTATTTTTAACCCGTACCATGAGTTTGACACCAACTACTGCTTTACCTACACAAAAGAGGCCAACGGCGTGGTAGGGGCAAGGTTTATTAAGATAACGTCACTGGACAATATTGAAATGATGGAAATCGGGATTTTGGAC
>JAAYMJ010000268.1 GCA_012521455.1 Clostridiaceae bacterium | reverse complement strand
GAGCTCGACAATCTCTATTCCACTTTCCTCAATCAAAGAAAGGAGCTCAGGTGTAAAATGAAGTCCTGCAGTAGGAGCTGCACTTGACCCTTCAACCCGGCTGTAAACCGTCTGATACCTTTCCTTATCCTCAAGCTTTTCCTTTATATAATGAGGCAGGGGCATCTCCCCCAGCCTGTCCAAGACATTTTCAAAAAGGCCCTCATAATAAAAGCGGACCCTACGGTTTCCGCCTTCTAAAATCTCTAAAACCTCGGCTTTAAGCTCACCGTTCCCAAAGACAAACCTTGCCCCGGGTTTTGCCCTCTTTCCAGGCCGCAGTGCAACTTCCCACTCGTCTTGGGAATACCTGTGCAAAAGCAAAAACTCAATCGCCCCGCCGCTTCCTTCTTTTTCCCCTAAAAGCCGGGCGGGTATTACCCTTGTGTCATTTAACACAAGGCAGTCCCCTTCGTTTAGGTAATTTATAATATCGGTAAATTTCCTGTGCTCAATTTCCCCCGTCACTTTGTTTACGCACATAAGCCTTGATGCGCTCCTGTCCTCTAGGGGCTTTTGAGCAATCAGTTCTTCTGGCAAATAGTAATCAAAATCATCTATTGTAAGCATCAACTATCTCCACACCTGTAAAATAATGTTTTAAAATCTGGTCATATGTAAATCCGTTATCCGCCATTCCCTTTGCCCCCCACTGGCTCATTCCGACGCCGTGGCCCCAGCCTTTTCCCACAAAGGTGAACTTGTCAGAAGGCTCGCTTTTATATTCCTTAATCCCGTCCTTTCCTAAAACATAAAGTATGGAAAGAACCTGCGCCTTTCCCCCCGCGGTTAAGGCATAGGAATTTCCGGGTACAGCTTTCCCGCTTATGTCATAAAACACTGCGTCATTTTTCTTTATAATAAAGTTTTGGTTGTATAAGCCTAAAATATTTCTTGCGTTTTCTTTAAAAACTTCCTTTTCCCCGTTTGTGCCTATGAATTTCAAGGAGTAAACCCTGTCATTTTCTGTCCGCTTTGTGATCACAATATCCAAAATATCCCCAATGTCAATCCCCCGGTCAGCCAGTTTTTTCTTTACATCCTCTTTGGATATTTCCACAGTCCAATTTGCCCTTGTCGCCTCATCCGGGTTTTCATAAGGGTCATCCACGCCTTTTAAATAAGGAAGCGGCGTGGTCCAAACATTTTCAGAATTTTCCGTTCTTCCCCCGCTTGAAGCGAAAAAGAAAAGGTTTGCAAGTTTCCCGTCATACACCGCGACAACCCCCCGGGTTTCCTCAACGGCTTTTATTGTGTTAGGATGTTCTGCGCTAACCCCTAAATAAACTTGGGAATTCTGGGTATTGCAGAGGTTAAAATTATACTTTTTATATTTATCCATATTGGTTAAAGCATAGTTTCTCGCGCACACCGCCTGCGCCTTTAGCGCCTCAATGTTAAATGACGGGCTCATTTCCTTTCCTACCACGGAGTATAAATACTCCTCCAAATTCACCACATTAATTACCGTCATGTCGCTTCCGTCCTGCCTTAGGAGTTCAACGTATCCGCGGTATTTCGCATTTTCAATTTCTATGTACGCGCCATCTAAGGGCTTGATTTCTAACTTATCACCTAAAATTATTCCCACATCGCCGACCAAAAAACCACCCACGGCTTTTGAGACGGGCAAAGTTTTTGCCTCATTTATGGTATAAACAGCGCCATCCGCACCAATAATATTCATGCCGGCACTAGAACCAATGTTTACCGTGTCTTTAGCAGTGCTTGCAAAATAAAGCCCGATTCTAATCATTACATCTTCTTCTTGAGCATATATTTTAAAGGAAAACAAATTAAGGGATACCAAAAACGCCAAAATGAGCACAAGCACTTTTTTGTGCATAATCCCCCTCCTTTAGCGGCACACACTAACATCCTTTGTATTTTACAATAAAAATGAAAAATTGTCAAAAGCAAAAAAGGATTGACACGACCTTATATAAATGGTATAGTTTAATTAAACTTAATATGTTTTAGGTTTGTAATGATAGAGGCGCGGGTTTTAAGAGTAGCGCGGCGGAAAACTTCGGGGTTTTATGAGGCCGTGTGAAAGGGAAACCCGCCGAAGGTTAATTTAGCCCGGAATGAATTAACCTGGTATTTCAGATAATATCTGAAATATTGTCATTGACAAAATGTCAGTGGAGTGCTATCTGCAAAACCCTCATTTTGGGATATTGTGGATAGAGCCGCTTTTACTAGCGGCTTATTTTATTATATATTTGGAGGTAAAAATATGCGTGAGTACAAAGTAGGCGTAATCGGCGCAACAGGAATGGTTGGCCAAAGATTTGTAACCCTTTTGGAAAATCACCCATGGTTTAAGGTTGTATGCCTTGGGGCATCAAGCCGTTCCGCGGGCAAAAAATACAAAGATGTGGTAAAAGACAGATGGGCAATGAACACACCAATCCCTAAAGATATAGGCGAAATGACGGTTTTAGACGCGACAGCGGACGCAAAAAAAATCGCGGAAATGGTGGACTTTGTGTTCTGCGCGGTGGACATGAAAAAGGATGAAGTAAAGGCCCTGGAAGAAATGTACGCAAAGCTTGAGTGCCCTGTGATTTCAAATAACTCCGCCCACAGGAACACAAAAGACGTACCTATGATAATACCTGAAATCAACCCCCATCACAGCAAAATTATCGAAGCGCAAAGAAAAAGGCTCGGGACAAAGCGCGGTTTTATCGCGGTAAAATCCAACTGTTCACTCCAAAGCTATGTACCGCCGCTATCCCCCCTTATGAAGTACGGCATCCGTGAAGTGGCGGTATGCACATACCAAGCGATTTCAGGGGCAGGAAAAACTTTTGAGACATGGCCTGAAATGATTGACAATGTAATCCCCTACATCGGCGGCGAAGAAGAAAAGAGCGAACAGGAACCCCTAAAAATCTGGGGAAGCTTATCGGATACCGAAATCGTATTCGCCAAAGAGCCCAAAATCACTGCCCAATGTATCAGGGTACCTGTTACCGACGGGCATTTAGCGGCTGTATATGTTAACTTTGACAAAAAACCCTCAAAGGAAGAAATAATAAATATTTGGAAAGAATACAAAGGAATCCCGCAGGAGCTAAACTTGCCTTCTGCACCGAAACAGTTTATTTACTACTTTGAAGATGACGCCCGCCCGCAAACCCGTTTGGACAGGGATTTAGAAAACGGCATGGCAATTTCTGTGGGAAGATTAAGGGAAGATTTTATATTTAGTTATAAATTCGTTTGCCTATCTCATAATACTTTAAGGGGTGCAGCAGGCGGCGCGGTATTAATGGCAGAACTACTTGCCAGCCAAGGTTATTTAGACTGATTTTTAGGTTTTATTCTCAAATTTTTATGAGAAAGGGACTGATATTATGAAAAAAACAGTTTTCACAGGGTCCGGAGTTGCTATTGTCACACCATTTAACGACAGCGGCATTGATTTTGACGCACTCGGGAAATTAATTGACTGGCAAATCTCTGAAGGAACTGACGCTATCATAATCTGCGGGACTACAGGCGAAAGCTCAACCATGCCTGACAGCGAGCACTTATCCGCCATAGAGTTTGCGGTAAGCCACACAAACAAAAGGGTTCCCGTTATCGCGGGAACCGGAAGCAACGACACCCGCCACGGCGTGGAACTATCAAAAGAAGCGGAAAAACTAGGCGCTGACGCCCTTTTGCTGGTAACCCCCTATTATAACAAAGCCACACAAAAGGGGCTAATTGAGCACTACACCCTCTTTGCGAAAGCTGTTGACATCCCCCTAATACTTTACAACGTGCCAAGCAGGACAGGGGTAAATATACTCCCTGAAACCGTCCATGAGCTATCCAAAATCGAAAACATTGTGGCAATCAAGGAAGCCAGCGGCAACGTGGCACAGGCTATAAAGATAAGGGCGCTATGCGGGGATAATATGGACATTTATTCAGGAAATGACGACGTCATCATCCCCCTTATGTCAATAGGCGCAAAGGGCGTAATTTCAGTGCTTGCAAACATAATCCCAAAAGACACCCACGAAATGGTAAAAAGGTTTTTGGACGGGGATATTGCGGGCGCGACAGAACTTCAAATTAAAACCTTTGAACTTATTGAAGCCCTATTTTGCGAAGTAAACCCCATCCCTGTAAAAACCGCCCTCAATTTAATGGGCAAAAACGCGGGAAAACTAAGGCTGCCCCTTTGTGAAATGGAAGAAAAGAACCTTGCTAAATTAAAGAAGGCGCTCGCAAACTACAATTTGATTTAGCAAAGTACATATAATTTAATAAATAAAGGAAAGTGATACACAAATGACCAAAATAATACTCTTTGGCTGCAACGGCAGAATGGGCCAGGTGGTAAGCCGTCTTGCGGAGAGCATGGACGATGTTGAAATTGTGTGCGGGATTGACATAAACGAAGTTCAAAAAAACAATTACCCAGTCTACAAAGACCCCTATGACTTTAAAGGCAAAGCCGACGCAATCATTGATTTTTCCCACCCCGATATGCTGGGAACCTTGCTAAACTTTGCCGTAACAAGAAAAATACCAGCGGTGATTGCGACAACGGGGCTTTTAAAAAAGCAAATTGAGGCACTGCGGCTTGCCTCACTAGACGTTGCCATCTTTTATTCGGCGAATATGTCGCTAGGTGTAAACTTACTTATCGAAGTTGTGAAAAACGCGACCTGCGCGCTAGGTGATGATTTT
>JAAYMJ010000267.1 GCA_012521455.1 Clostridiaceae bacterium | reverse complement strand
ATCGGATGTCTTTAACCTTCCCATTTCAACTTTGGACAAAAACGAAGGTGCGGCCTTTGGCGCCGCGATTTTGGCAGGCACAGGCGCGGGGGTCTATGAAAGCGTCAAAGCGGCCGCAAAAGTGATAAAACAAAGCGGAAAATTTTATCCAAACGAAGAAAACGTAAAGGTTTATGAAAAATTATACGGCAAATACACCACATTGTATGAAAAAATAAAGGACATATAAAGGAGCAGTTACTATGTTTAAAAAGGATTTTTTCTGGGGGACGGCAACCGCAAGCTATCAGATTGAAGGAGCCTTTAATCAGGACGGACGGGGCCTTTCAGTCTGGGACGTGTTTTCAAGATGGCCCGGCAAGGTGCGGGACGGGCACAATGGCGATATAGCCTGCGACCACTACAACAGGTATAAAGAAGACGTAAAACTGATGAAGGAATTGGGCATTAACGCCTACCGCTTTTCTGTTTCATGGTCAAGGGTACTTCCTGACGGGATTGGGAAAGTCAACGAAAAAGGCCTTGATTTTTATGATAGGCTCGTTGATGAACTTCTAAAAAACAATATCACCCCTTTTATGACCCTCTTTCACTGGGATTACCCCTATGAACTGTACCGTAAGGGCGGGTGGCTCAACCCCGACTCCCCGAAATGGTTTTTGGAATATACCAAAGTGTTGTGCGACAGGCTCTCCGACAGGGTGCAGTACTATATGACCCTAAACGAGCCCCAATGCTTTATCGGAGTGGGCCACAAATGGGGAGGCCATGCGCCGGGGCTTAGGCTTTCCGATTACGACTTATTGTACGCGGTGCATAACACCCTCCTTGCCCATGGGGAAAGCGTAAAATACATACGGGAAAACGCAAAAACCAAACCCCATATAGGCTTTGCCCCCTGCGGGATTGTGGCAATACCAAGCACCGGAAACGACGTTGACGCGGCAAGGCGCTATATGTTTGACAATTCCGACATAGGAAGAAACGCGGTCTGGATGGACCCTGTTTATCTTGGAAAATACCCAAAGGAATTCGGGGAACAGGTGGGGAACTTGCCCAAAATTGATTTGGACGCGGATTTAAAAACCATATCCCAGCCCTTGGATTTCTTTGGCTGCAACACCTATCATGGCGAAATCGTGACAACGGATTCTTCAGGCAACGTTATCACATTACGCAAACCCGTCGGCAACACAAGGACTGCGATAAACTGGCACGTTACCCCCGAAGTTTTATACTGGGGACCGAAGCTATTTTATGAAAGATACCAAAAACCCGTTATCATGACCGAAAACGGCATGGCAAACTGCGACACCATTTCCTTTGACGGCAAATGCCATGACCCCCAGCGGATTGACTATGTCCACCGCCACCTTCTAAGCCTTAAAAAAGCGGCAGAAGAAGGGGTGGAAGTTGACGGGTACTTCCTATGGAGCCTTCTTGACAACTTTGAATGGGCGGAAGGCTACAACGAGCGCTTTGGCATAATTTATGTGGACTACCAGACCCAAAAGCGCACCCCCAAGGACTCATATTACTGGTATAAATCCGTTATTGAGGCAAACGGTGAAAATTTATAGAGGTGAAAAATGAAGGCGCTTGCGATTGATTTAGGGGGCACTTTCACAAAAGCCGCGGTAGTGGACGAGACGGGACGTTTTTTATCCTATGAAAAAATAAAAACAGGCGGGGAGCGGCAAGCTCCCCAAATTGTGTCCGATATAATTGATTTAGCCTTGAATGTTATAAAGAAGGCAAATACCCGCCCCGAGGAAATATCCCACATCGGCATGGCGTCCCCCGGCATGGTAAATGAGCATACGGGGGAAATTGTCAGGATAAATAACATAAACCTGTCAGGGATAAATTTTAAAGCCGGGTTTTCAAAACATTTCAGCGCGCCCTTTTTCATTTCCAATGACGCAAACTGCGCTGCGTTAGGGGAATACTTTATGCTAAAGGAAAAGCCCCAAAGCATGGTCATGGTAACCATCGGCACAGGAATTGGCGGCGGGATAATACATGAGGGAAAACTATTTTTAGGCATAAACGGACTTTGCGGGGAAATAGGGCATATGGGGATTGTAAAGGGCGGGAAAAAATGCACCTGCGGAAGATACGGCTGTTTTGAGCAGTACGCCTCAACTTCAGCCCTCATCCGTATGGTTAAAGAACGGATGGAAAATAACCCCCAATCCCCCTTTTGGCAAATCTGCGGTGATATTGAAAAAGTGGACGGGAAAACGGTGTTTTTAGGTTTGGATAAGGATTTCCCCGAGGCAAAAGAAATATTTGACGGATGGCTAGAATATTTAAGCTACGGGATATTGAATATTATAAATATCTTCCAGCCCCAGCTAATTCTTTTAGGCGGGGGGATAATGAACGAAAAGGACAGGATTTTACCCAAAGTCAGGGAATATATAATAAAAAACAGGTACTGTAATTACCCCCTTGATTTAGGCATAACACAAATTGACGTGGCGCTTGGAAACGACGCGGGACTAATTGGCGCAAGCCTTTTAGGTCGTAAAATTCTATAAAATTTTGCAAAAAACCGCTTGACAACAGCGCTTTTTTGCCTTATAATAAATTGCGTCGCTGGAACATGCGCCATTAGCTCAGTTGGTAGAGCAATTGACTCTTAATCAATGGGTCCTGGGTTCGAGTCCCCGATGGCGCACCAAAAAAGCCGCTTATCAAAAGATAAGCGGCTTTTTGCCATTTTATTTTGCAAAACGCTTTATTGTTACAAATCTCAACTTAAGTGACAACTGATTACTCTGTTAATTTTCTTACAATTTCTTCCGCTGATTTTACAGCTAAATCTATCCCTTCTTCCCGCAATTTTTTTCCTTCATTGTACATATCAATGTTAATATTATCAACTTTGTAATGAATAGTATCCAAAGAATTGTATACTTTTTCCAAACCATCAATAAACGATTGGATACCAGTAATCATTTTTTGATGTTCGTTGGAAACTATAACAGGAGGCACTATATCTTGTAAAATTAATTTACATATTTTTATTTCTTCAATTCCTGACATATATATTTTTTGGATTATTTTTATTTCTTCAGTATTTTTCATATTATCCAGATTTATTATTCTAAATTTATCTGATATATTATCAAGCCAATCCGCAATGATACAAAGTTTTCTCGCATAATCTATATGTTTAATTTTCATATCCCCCACCCCTTCTACTCCCATATTTCT
>JAAYMJ010000266.1 GCA_012521455.1 Clostridiaceae bacterium | reverse complement strand
CGGCCGCATTTGTGTTACATAACTAAACACCTAAAAATTTCAGGTTTTAAACCCATGTTTTTTAAAGCAAGTTTTCCCCCAAAAAAAGCTCATCTTTCAGGGACAAGGATTTTAAAAGTTTTTCCAATACCGTCAGGAATTCGTTTTTTAAGCTGAAACCGAAGGAATTTATTTTCCATTTTAAGATGATGCTGTTTAAGTAGCCAAAGATTATATCGCAAAGATCCTGGGGCGAAAATAAATCATTAATCTCATGCTGCTTTTGGGCGCCCGTGATTAACTCTGACAAAAAACCGCACCGCTTATACATAATGCCTAAACCCAAGTCTTTGGTGTGGGTATTTTTAAGAAGCGCGTCGTAGTTTAGTAAAACGGAAGGGAGGTTGGGATAGTTTTCATATAGTTCAACATAGGATTTTAAGAATTCAAAGATTTTTTGACAATAGGGGATTTCCTTTTTTTTGATGGTGTTGATAATCATATCATCAAAACGGGAAAAATAATTCACGACACAGATTAAAACTTCATCCAAACTGGAAAAATACTTGTATAATATGGATTCGCTGATTCCCTGTCTTTGGGCTATTTTTTTGGTTGAAAGCCCTTCTAAGCCGTCTTCGCTGATTATATCTATGGCAACTAAAATAATATTGTCCTTTCGGTGGGGAAAGCCTTTTAACATATTACCACCCCCAAAACATATAAAAGGATATATCTTATCGTGATTATATAATCTTTTGGAATATATGTCAATGTAATTCCAAAAATGTCGTTATGTTGTGCATTTTATGCGGCTGGTTTTTTTGGGGTGTTATATATATTTGATAAATATTTTATACTATGGTAAAATAATATAACAAAAAATGCGCTAGGATGGTTAAATGTATGCTTAAAAAGACTTTGAAGGTGCTGGAATTTGATAAAATACTTGCAATGCTTAAAGACTTGGCGGTGATGCAGCCGACAAAAGACCAAATAGATAATCTTGAGCCTTCTTGTGATATAGATGAGGTAAACAAAAACTTGAGTGAGACTTCTGAAGCTGAAAGCCTGATTTTAAGAAAGGGAAACATACCCCTATCCCCGGTTTCCGATGTGGATTTATTTGTGTCCCGCGCCCAAATCGGGGCAAGTTTGCATATGCGGGAAATTTTAATGTGCGCCCATTGTTTGAGGATTGCAAGGCTGGTTTTATCATATTTTGATTTTGACTCTTTTTCTTCGGACTACCCGCTTTTAAATGAAAAAGTAAAAAGGCTTGAGCCTTTGGAAAAATTGGAAAAGCGGATATTTGAGGTCATAGTTTCCGAGGATGAAATCGCAGATGACGCCTCAAACGAGCTTTTTTCAATTAGAAACAGGATTAGGAATTTAAACAACAAAATCAGGGATGTTTTAAATTCCATGATTCATTCCTCAAAATACTCAAAATATTTGCAGGAGCCAATAATTACCGTAAGAAACGACAGGTTTGTAATTCCGGTAAAAAGCGAATACCGCCAGGAAGTTGCGGGGATTATCCATGACTCCTCCGCAAGTGGCGCCACATTGTTTGTGGAGCCCCAGGCGGCGGTTGAAATTAACAATGAGTTAAGGGGGCTTTTTGCAAAGGAAAAAGAGGAAATTGAAAGGATTTTGAGGGAGTTAACCGAAGAAATCGCCCAAAACGGGGATATTATTTTAAAAAATTACAAAACCTTAATTGATTTGGATTTTGTGTTCGCAAAAGGCAAGCTTTCACTAAACTATAACGGCACAAGGCCGGGGGTAAACGATTGCGGGATAATTGATTTAAAAAAGGCAAGGCACCCTTTGATTGACAAGGATAAGGTGGTGCCGACGGATATTTATTTAGGCAGGGATTTTGACACCTTGGTAATTACAGGGCCAAACACAGGGGGTAAAACCGTGTCGCTGAAAACTTTGGGCCTTTTTACCCTCATGGCGCAGGCGGGGCTTCATATTCCCGCGAGCGACGGCTCGGAAATTGCGGTTTTTGAAGAAGTTTTTGCCGATATCGGGGACGAGCAGAGCATAGAGCAGTCTTTGAGCACGTTTTCGTCACACATGGTGAATATAGTAAAAATCCTAAGCCTTGCAAACGATAAATCCCTGGTGTTATTTGACGAGCTTGGGGCGGGCACGGACCCAGTGGAAGGGGCGGCTTTGGCGGTGTCCATTTTGGAGGCGGTGAAAAACAAGGGCGCAAAGTGCGCCGCCACAACACATTACAGTGAGCTAAAAAAATACGCCCTATCCACCGAAAGGGTGAAAAACGCCGCCTGCGAGTTTGACGTTGTGTCCTTGCGGCCCACATACAGGCTGTTAATCGGGGTGCCGGGGAAAAGCAACGCTTTTGCCATTTCAAAAAGGCTTGGTCTTTCCGATGAGATAATTGAGAGGGCAAAGGATTTGATTTCCACAAAGGACAAAAGCTTTGAAGATGTCATTTCGTCCATTGAAAGGGACAGGCGCGAGTTTGAGCAAAAACTTCATGAGGCCAAAATTTTAAAAGAGCAGGCGGAAAAAGAACTCCGAGAGGCAAACAGGCAGAAAAAGGCCATTGAAGAAAGAAAGACAAAGATTCTGGATGAGGCAAGGCGGGAAGCTTTAACGGTTTTGGAAAACGCCAAAAAAGAGGCGGATTTAAAAATAAAGGAAATTGAAAAAGCGGCGCAGGATTTAAAAAATGAGGAAAACTTCAAAAACATGCAGCGGGCAAGGCAGGCTTTGACCGAAAGCCTTTCAAGCTTAGGCAGCAAAATTGAAGGCCCCTTTAAAAAGAAGGAAAACAAAAACGCGCCCAAAAGCGTAAGGCTTGGTGACAGGGTTGAGATTTTGTCCATGGAAGAGGAAGGGACGGTTTTGACCCTGCCCGACAAAGACGGGAATTTGAAGGTTCAGGTGGGGATTTTAACCATAAACACCAAACTATCGGATTTACGGCTAATAAATGATGACTCAACGCAAAAGGAAATTAAAAGGTTTACCCAGACCAAAGTTTCAGGCAAAAGCGCAAGCATTAAACCCCAAATTGATGTGAGGGGCCAGACTTTGGATGAGGCAGTCGCGAATGTTGAAAAATATTTGGATGATGTGTTTTTATCCTCTTTAGAGCAAATCACAATTGTCCACGGCAAAGGCACCGGGGTCTTGAGAAAAGGTATTCACGATTTGTTAAAAAACGACAAGCGGGTTAAGGAATTCAGGCTTGGACGCTTTGGCGAAGGCGAAGACGGGGTAACCATTGTGACATTGAAATAAAATTGAAATTAGGCAAAATTTGTTGTATAATATAATTTTGTATTGTATAATTATTAAAGTTTATTTGCCATTTGAATAATAGAAACGGAGGAAATATAGATGAACAACGAAAACCTGATACAAAACGAAGAGGAATTAAGCGAGATATTAAAAGTAAGGCGTGAAAAATTAAAGGAACTTCAAGAGGCGGGGGAAGACCCGTTTAAGATTGTTAAATACGACAAAACCCATTCGTCCAAGGAAATTAAGGACAATTTTGAGGAGTATGACGGCCAGTTTGTGAGCGTTGCGGGAAGGATTATGTCCAAGCGCGGCATGGGGAAGGCCTCCTTTGCCGACATTCAGGACAGGGACGGGAAAATCCAGATTTATGTTAAAAAAGACGAGGTTGGCGACGAAGTTTACGCAAAGTATAAAAAATTTGACATTGGCGACATTGTGGGCGTAAAAGGGGAAGTGTTTAGAACCCACATGGGGGAAATCTCAATTAAAGTAAAAGAAATTATCCTTTTGGCAAAATCCCTCCTGCCGCTTCCTGAAAAATTCCACGGGTTAAAAGACCCTGATTTAAGGTACAGGCAAAGATATGTGGATTTAATAATGAATGAAAACGTTAAAAACACCTTTGTTTTAAGGAGCAAAATAATTCGTGAAATCAGGAAGTTTTTAGACGACCGCGGCTTTTTGGAAGTGGAAACCCCCATATTAAACACAATCCCCGGGGGCGCTGCCGCAAGGCCGTTTATAACGCACCACAACACTTTGGATATTGACATGTATTTGAGGATTGCCACCGAGCTTCACTTAAAAAGGCTGATTGTTGGCGGGCTTGAAAAGGTTTATGAGCTTGGCAGGATTTTCAGGAATGAGGGCATGAGCATTAAGCACAATCCTGAGTTTACCACCATTGAAATATATGAGGCCTACACCGATTATCACGGCATGATGGATTTGACAGAAGAGCTAATCACCACCGTTTGCCAAAACTGCTTAGGCACGCTAAAGATTGAATACCAGGGGGAAGAAATCGACCTTTCAACCCCGTGGAAGAGAATTACCATGATTGACGCCATAAAAGAAGTAACCGGTGTTGACTTTGATGAAATAAAGGATTTGGATACTGCAAGAAAAGCGGCAAAGGGCTTGGGTGTTGAAGTTGAGGACAAGCTGTCAATCGGGGAAATTATCAATTTGGTGTTTGAGGAAAAGGTGGAAGAAACCCTCCTTCAACCGACCTTTATTATGGACTACCCCGTGGAAGTAAGCCCGCTTGCTAAAAGAAAAGCCGACAGGCCCGAGTTAACCGAAAGGTTTGAGCTATTTATTACCCGCAGGGAAATGGCAAACGCTTTTT
>JAAYMJ010000265.1 GCA_012521455.1 Clostridiaceae bacterium | reverse complement strand
TGGCCGCATTTTTTATATTATTAATAATAAAATTCCTGGGAGAAACCGGGATTTTCCCAATCGTTATAATCCCTTTGTTCAAAATCTTTTTGCCCATAATATTCATACGGGTCATACCCGTTTTCATATTGGTGATTGCACCCGCAGCTTTCCTGGGGATAATACCAGTATCCTTCCTGCGGGTAATACCCGTAGCTATCATGATAATATTCTTTTTCCTTGCAATGCTTTTTAGGGTAAAAATCCTTTTTGTAGCAGTAATCATGCTTTTCAGGGAAGCACTTAAAATACTGGTTTATGATTAACTTGCCGCAGGGGCATTTAAATTTGTAGCAGGGTTTTTCCTTGCGGCATTTGCAGCATTTACAGCACTTGCAGCCTTCGTACGGGTCAAAATAATAGTGTTTGTAAGAATCCTTCTTTTCTTCATAACAATACTTTTCCATATCCGATCTCCTCACATGGATTATTTACCCATATATTTTATGTAAACCTCTTTGAATGTGTTACCAATATTTTTTATGTGAACAAAACCCGCGCGCCTTTATAAAAAACCCAAACTTTTATCTTTTTGTTTGAGGGCATGTCAATAAATTATGTCACCCGCCGGCCTTGATTTTCATATTATATGTTGGATAATTTAATTAAGAAGGGATAAATATGAGCAAAGTTATATTGCAAGTTGAAAATAAAACCGGCGGCACTATTGCCCCCCTTGATAATTTGGTTTTTGAAGTTATAAAAAAGCAGGAAGGCCCCGTCTTATACAACCCCGCAACGGGCATAATTACCTTTGAAAGGTCAGGAAAATACCTAATCCAATGGTGGGCTTCAACCGCGTCAGGGGACACCCCCTTTGGATTATCCCTCGCATTGGACTCACCTTCCGCTGATTTACAATCGGGCACCTCCCCGGTTAAAACCGGGCAAGTCAACGGCTTTGGAGTTTTAGAGGTAACCTCGCCCCCCGCGGCACTATCTTTGAAAAATAACATCGCGGGAAATATTTATCTTTCAAACGTGGTTGAAACAAAAGCCTCCCTTTTGGTAACCCAGCTTGATGAGCCAAAAGCTTTTGGCGCAATCTATAACCTGTTAAACGCCATATTAATCGGGCAGGTACCCGCCCAGGTACCCATGGGCAACCCCTCCGTTGTGGAAAACATCAGCCTTGCAAACCCCAACGCGTTAACCATTGTTGACGCAGGGGTGTACCGGGTTGATATAATGCTAAACGGCCGCACCTCCTCCACCAGGGAGGTAACAATCACGCTGGCTGTAAACGACACTCCTTCATCCTTCCAAAAAGAAGGGTTATTCTATCTTGGCAGCATGTCAACTGTTTATTTGACAGGATTTATGGAATTAAACGAAGGCGACAAGCTCACCTTGTTAATGTCAGCGGATACTGACACTACCCTGGGTTTTGACCCCGCCCAGCCCGGCGTTATCCTCTCGGTAATGCGGGTTATGTAGCGGGCAAAAGCGGTGTTATTAGTGCTTTATAAGTCTATAAAGCCAAAAATTCATCCATCCTGACTAAAAACAGCAAAACCCAAAAAGCAAAGGATGGGTTTTCCAACAATTTATGTAGCATAAAAAAATAAAAAGCCCGCATACTAAATAATGCACCTCGGCTTTTCATCCTAAACCACCTTTTAAAATGAAAAAAGACAGAAAGGTTTGACCTTTCTGTCTTTTTTGGTGCGAGCAGTGGGACTTGAACCCACACGTCATAGACACACGCCCCTCAAACGTGCCTGTCTGCCAGTTCCAGCATGCTCGCATTTTGGGGCAAGTGCTATTATACCAACTTATATTTTAAATGTCAACACAATTTTCATTTTAATTTTATCCAATTTATGCTCACTTTTCCCCTTGATTTACATACCACATATACGCGCCATAATAGGGGTTTTGAGGGAACACCGCCACATCCCCCGCCAGATTCAAATTGTAAATTAGGGCATTGTTTAAAAACCCTATCCCCAAAATGGGCTGTTTTTTGTAAAACTCGCTTTCAAAGACGGAGATGGCGTTTTTCAAGTCCTCATCTGTTGTGGCCCGCTGTATGCCGTATGTGGCGCTGTCAAAAGCCATGTCGGAAAACCCAAAGTAGTTGTTTCCTGAAAACAAAAATCCCAAATCCAAATCCACAGCAATATCCACACCGCCTAAAAAGGCGTCGTAATCTTTTTCCAAAATCTTTTCCCTATATTCATCAAAAGGCAAAGTTACAATATTTACGCCTATGCCAAAGGAGGAAAGTTCATTTTTTATGCTTTGGGCAATTGCAACCCTGCTGACATTTTCCTCGTTTACCAAAATTGAAAAGGAAAACGCCTGCCCGTTTTTGTAAAACTCCCGTTCCCCTTGCATGTATCCTGACAAAATCAAAAGTTCCCTTGCCTCATCCAAATTTTTCTCCATCAGCCCCGCCTGATAGTAGCCGCTTTTGGGGTGAATAGGTATGGTTGCCGCCTCGGCCCTTCCCATATATACGTCATTTACTATCTTTTGCACATCCAAAGCCCCGGACACTGCCCTTCTCACATTGGCGTTTTGAAATACCCCCTCTTTGCAGTTAAACCCTAAAAACTCAAAGTTCAAAGAAGGTATGTATTTAACGCTCACGCCCTTTTTAATCGCGAAGTTGGATAAATCTATCACATCATCCGTTACCGCGTGCACAAGCCCTCTCAAAAAAGAAGCCTCCGCGGTCTGGTTATCCCTTGTGAGGGTAATTTCCACCCTGTCGGCGTGGGGCGCGCCTTTAAAATAGTCTTTGTTGGCAACCAAAGTTATGCTTTTGTTTTTTCTCATGCTTTCAAACTTAAACTGCCCCGTCCCAATTGGGTTTTCGTCTAAGTTTTTCACATGCCTTGGGACAATGGGTATGTTCATGGCGCTTACAATGGTGGAATTGGGGCGGGCAAGAATGATTTTAAAAGTGTAATCATCCTGCGCCAGGCAGCTTGTAATATCCTTTACCTTTTCGGAATATATGGTATCATGCCCTAAAAGCATGCGGAATGTGGCCTCCACGTCTTTCGCGGTAAAAGGCGTGCCGTCATGCCAATATATATCATCCCTGAGATAAAAAGTTACCTCCAAGGCATTGCTGCTAACTTTAAAACCCTTTGCAAGGTTCGGCTGGGGTGTTAAATTCTCATCCAAATAAATTAAGCTGTCGTAAATGAGCGATAAAACCGGCACAACGGTTTTTTGGTCAGCGTATATGGGGTTTAGGGTGTTAGGTATCCGCATTGAAAGCTTCAATGTACCCCCGTCTTTTAAGATAGCTTCCTCATCTTCCCCCGGCAATTCTTCTTCCAGCATGAATACCTCCTGCTTGTCATTTGACGCGCAGGAAGAAAGAAAAATTAAAAGGGAAAGAATTATTATCAAAAACTTTTTAAACCCCTGTGCCATTTAAAACTTCCTTTCTAGTCCTTCAAATATATCCGCTCAATCGCCAAAGCTTTTCCCGTAGCCTCGTCAATGTTTAAAACCACCGCGCAGAACTTGGTCTTCCCTCCCGCGATTTCAAACCTTGCGGGCACTTTTTGCAAGAATTTATTTAAAGCAGGCTCAATCTTTACACCTAAAATTGAGTCCTGCGCCCCCGTCATCCCCACATCGGTGATATACGCGGTGCCCTTCGGAAGGATGGTCTCATCGGCGGTCTGCACATGGGTATGGGTGCCTATTACCGCGCTGACTTTCCCGTCCAGATACCATCCCATGGCTTCCTTTTCGCTGGTTGCTTCCGCGTGCATATCCACAATTATGATATTGGTCTTTTCCTTTGCCTTCCCAATCAGTTCATCCACCACTAAAAAGGGGTTTGTAATACCTTCGGGCTTATCCATGTAAAGCTGGCCGATTAGGTTTATCACCGCTACTTTTGCTTTGTTTTTGGCATAAAAAATATTCATCCCGCAGCCCGGGGTGCCTTCGGGCAAATTTGCGGGCCTTATTACGTTTTCCCCCTCGGAAAACAGTGTAAATACCTCTTTTTTTGAAAAGGCGTGGTTTCCTAATGTAAAAACATCTATCCCCGCCCTTTGGAGTTCCTCATAAACCTTTTTGGTAATCCCGCTGCCGCCTGATGAGTTTTCCCCGTTTGCAATGACAAAGTCGGCGGCGTATTTTGCCTTTATGTCGTACAATTTTTCAAAGATAGCGCGTCTTCCGGTTCTGCCTGATATGTCGCCAATAAATAAAATGTTCATAAAAACTCCCATCGATTCTATTTTTGACTTATTATACCACAAAAAAACTTTAAAAATATACTTTAAATGGACGGCTCGCGCCGTCCATTTGTTTTCAACGTTATTTAGCGTAATCAATGGCCCTTGTTTCCCTGATTACATTCACCTTAATCTGACCGGGATATTCAAGTTCGTTTTCAATCCGTTTTACGATTTCCCTAGCAACTAACGGGATATCCTGATCTTTTACATCTTCAGGTTTTACAATAATCCTAATTTCCCTGCCTGCTTGAATTGCATAGGACTTTTCAACGCCTTCAAAATTGTTCGCGATTTCTTCCAGCTTTTCAAGCCTCTTAATATAGGTTTCAAGATTTTCTCTCCTAGCGCCAGGCCTTGCCGCGCTTATGGCGTCCGCCGCTTGGACAATGCAAGCTATCAAGGTCTTTGGTTCCACATCGCCGTGATGGGCTTCAATCGCGTGGAGCACTTCCTTTGACTCATGATACTTTTTCGCCAAATCCACACCAATTGAAACGTGGGAACCTTCCATTTCGTGGTCCACTGCTTTTCCGATATCATGTAGCAGTCCTGCCCGTTTCGCTAGCACTATATCCGCCCCTAGTTCCCCTGCGATAAGCCCGCAAAGGTGGGCCACTTCAATTGAGTGTTTTAACACGTTTTGCCCGTAGCTTGTTCTGAATTTAAGCTTTCCTAAAAGCCTTATCATTTCAGGATGAAGGCCATGTACCCCGGTTTCAAAGGTAGCCTGTTCACCTTCTTGCTTGATGGTGTTTTCAACTTCCTTTTTAGCTCTTTCCACCATTTCCTCAATCCTTGCCGGATGTATCCTTCCGTCGGCGATTAGCTTTTCTAAAGCCACACGGGCAATTTCACGGCGGATTGGGTCAAAACCGGAAAGTATTACGGCTTCAGGCGTGTCGTCGATTATCAAATCCACGCCGGTTAATGTCTCGATTGTCCTTATGTTTCTTCCTTCACGGCCAATGATTCTTCCTTTCATCTCATCATTGGGCAGCGGAACAACCGATACGGTAGTTTCTGCGACATGATCCGCGGCGCATTTTTGAATTGATAGCGCAATGATTTCTTTCGCGCGCTTTTCGGCTTCTTCCCTGGCCTGCGTTTCTATTTCATTAATCATCATTGCGGCTTCATGTCTTACTTCGCTTTCAATATTCTTTAACAAATACTCTTTTGCCTCTTCGGCAGTAAGCCCTGAAATCCTTTCTAGGACTTCAATTTCCTTTCTCTTTAACTCTTCCGTTTCTTCTTTGATTTGTTCAACTTCTTTTAGCTTTTTATTTAAAAGCTCCTCTTTTGCCTCAATGTTTTCGGTTTTTCTGTCAAGAGCTTCTTCCTTTTGAAGCAGCCTTCTTTCATGTCGGTTAAGTTCGTTTCTTCGTTCTCGCAGTTCGTGCTCCATGTCGTTTTTTCGCTTAAGGATTTCTTCTTTAGCCTCAACCAAAGTCTCGCGCTTTTTGTTTTCAGCTTGCTTTTTGGCTTCTTCGATAATCCTTTTAGCTTCTTCTTCTGCGCTTCCAATTTCAGCTTCCGCAACACGTTTTCTATGTGAAATTCCGAAACGGAATGAGATAACCGCAGTTATTACACAAACAACTAATAGAGCAACGACTGTGATGATATACACTGCTGGCTGTATGATAACATATCCCCCCTTATTCACTTTTTTTAATTTAATTGATAATTCCCTCTTTGTTTTATCTAATCTCAAAAAATGCAAAAAACCAAAACTCTAGGCACTCTTGCACATTTATATATTATATTTTTTTGTGCATAATGTCAAGTTTTATTTTGCCTAAAAACTTGAAGCATATTTCATTTTTTGATAATTATTCCAACCTTTTTTT
>JAAYMJ010000264.1 GCA_012521455.1 Clostridiaceae bacterium | reverse complement strand
CGCGAATTTCGTCAAATTCGGGTAAATTACCGCCGTAATTGAATAAATAAGGGCCAAAACAATGTATAAAACTATATTTTGAACCACATAAAGCATGGTTACAGCGTTTTCAAAATTCGCCATAAGGGTTATGTTAAAAAACATATTTAGCTGATAGGCCGAAACCCCCAAAAGCACTGGCAGCGCCTTTTTTGCCGCCAAAATAATGTCAGCGTCTTTTATGTCAAAGACTAATTCATACCTAAACCCAGCGCGGATTAGCGGCGGTATCAATATTAACGCCTGTGTGGAAAGCCCTATTAGCGTTGCGATTAAAAGCCCGAACACCCCGTAGTAATCGGCTAAAAACACCACATAAAAAATCACAATAAGGCTGCTTGGGACGCTGACTAGAGCGGGCATGTTGTATTTTTCAACGGATTGAAGCATTCCTTGGAAAATATAGTTAAGCCCGTAAAAAATCATCGCAGGCATCATTATCATTAAGGCTTTTATGGTAAAAGACAAGGTTTCCCGCCTTTGGGCAAATTCGGTAAACCTTGCCAAAACGGGTGAAATGGCGCAGCCGAAAGCCACAAAGATTATTGATATTAAAATCGTGATATTTATCATGTTATTTGAAAATTTCTTTGCCCCAATTTCATCCCCGTTGGCGATTTTTCCTGAAAAAATGGGGATAAACACAGTGGAAAGGGCTGTGCCAAAGCAGGTAAACACCACATTAGGTATGGAAATGGCATAGGAGTATATATTTATATACACGTCCGTTGCCCCAAACTTTGCCATGTAAAACTGGACGCTCACAAAGGAAAGGAGACGCGCCAGTATCATAAATACCGCAACTAAGCTGACGGATTTTGCATTACTTTTCATTAGCTCCTCCAAAGTCTAATCATGGTTTCCAGTAAATACCCTCTTTTAACACCTTTGCCGGGTTTCCCCCTACAACGGTCTTAGGAGGCACATCTTTAGTTACAACGCTTTCTGCCGCCACAACGGCGCCTTCGCCAATTCTCACGCCTTTTAATATCATTGAGCGGCAGCCAATCCAGACATTGTCTTCAATCACAACTTCGCCGTAGCGTTCAACTTCGGAATTAAACTTGTGATAATCCCTGTCCATTATGCAGCAATCCCATGATATATTACAATTATTCCCAATTTTTACGCTTTTACCAGCATGGATTTCGGTCCTGTCCCCAATATTTGTGTTGTTCCCAATCTCCAAAGCCGCGAAATTGTCCGTTCCCCAAACGCTTAGCTTGACGTTGTGATGAAGCTGGACCTTGTCCCCTATTTTAATTTTCCCGTTCTTTTTTAAAATCTGTACACCTTTTCCTACACGGAACAAATTTCCCACTTCGTCAATTTTATGCCTCTTAAAAATTCCTCTTACAAGTTTTGAAAATATATCCCAGTATTCCCCAAAAGTGCGGTCTGCCATAATATCCCTCACAAAACCATAAAAATTTTACATTTCATTATATCACAGCCAATTAAACAAAGTCAAATAAAGGGCGTAACTTACGGCCGCGAAAAATAATCAGCGTGCCAAGCGGCACGCTGGAATTTTACATCTCATATTCAATTACATTTATTACTGGCTCAAGCAGGTTATCCCACATAAATGTTTTTACATAAACCTTGCCGTCATATCCTTTGGTGTCCAGCTCAAAATTAAATTCGCGGGTTTTTTCGTCTTCTAATACATTGTTTTTGTAAGAAACAACATCAATCAGCCTGTTTTCCCCGTCATATACAGCGCAGTAAATATCAAATTCCATGTCCTCATCACTGTTGTTTGTAACAGAAATTGCGCTTATAACCCTTCCTTCCCCGTCCATTTGAGGCTCAAGGGTTTCAATAATCAATGGGTCTTCTTTAAACACAGGGGTAATTTCATACTCCCCGTTTGGAACAAAGGAATATGTGGTGCTGTTTACCTCAAAAACCAAATTCCTCGTTTTGTCACGGACTTCTAAGTGGTCAAAAATCTTTTCGTTGCCAGGCACATATTTAATATTTACAGGAAGGCTTGACAAATAGTCGGAAGTAAACCCTTTTGCCAAATCCCCGTAGCGGTTTTGGGTAATTTCCGCCCCGTCAATTGAAAAATACCCTTTTAGGTCTTCATTGTAAAACTTTATGCTTGAAAGTCCTGTGAGGTTTAGGGAAAACCTCTTGTTGTACCAGTTCTTTAGGTGGTCTTTAACAAGGTCGGGCCTTATTGTTAAAAAGTTTTCAAGATACCCTACCACGCCAGACTTCCAATTGTTCACGCTGTTTGTAACACTCCCGCCGTGAAGGTTCCATCTGTAAAAATCCTTTCCGATTCCATTCTCAAGGCGTGATACCAATGAATACAAAACCGGG
>JAAYMJ010000263.1 GCA_012521455.1 Clostridiaceae bacterium | reverse complement strand
CTTTTATATATTAGCATAATAAGAAAAATTATGCAAGATTTTTTTACAGGCAAAATTAAAATGCCGCAAGTTTTGCGGCATTTTTATGTAATTTATTCTAGCACTTCTAAAACTGTATCAGGCCCGTTGCCTGTGGTGCCTGTAACATGGGTGTAGTTTTCGGGAACCGTTCCTACTATGATGGTTTGTGCTATTGGCACTGTGGTTGTTACCGTGGTGCTTGTGCTGGATAAGGGCATTAGCACTTTGATAGCGGTGTTTATTTCAAGGTAAATTTCATGTTTTGTCTGGTTTATCCCGCTGGATGTGAAGTTATTTTTTACGTCAATCTCGGAAAATCCCACGGGCAGCATTTTAAATTTTATGTAGGGGCCTATGCCTGATAAGAGGTCGCTGTCAAAAAAGTTGCCGATGGGGATTTTCATTCCCGTGATGTTTTCATCCTGAAGTTTTTTTTGAATTTCCTTGGACAGCGCCGATTTTATTTTATTTATGTTTACGATATTGCTTGATACGGCAATCACCTGACCGTCGTTGTTTTTTTCGATATTTACTAAATCGCTGTATGTAATATTTAGCCTTTCAAGTTCCGATAAAACCGCGTCGTTTATGGTCTTTATGGCTATGTTTTTGGCGTTTGCTTCCGCAACCGCTTTTAGAATTGGCACCGCCCTTGTGTTAAACAGGCTTGATGTGAAAAATAAAATGGCAAAAAATGAGGCAAAAACTAAAAAAACATTGAACTTTTTTCTATCTATGGCTTTAAAATAAATCCTGCGCCGCCGCACACTCATCCTCATAAAAACAACCCCTTTTAGGAACTGGATTTTATATAACATTATATGGCGCAAGATAAAATGTGGTGAATCAATTTGCAAAATTCGATAGGGCTTCACCCACTGTTTTTACGCTTATTATGTTTATGCCTTCAATCCCGCCTAATTTTTGCGCGTTTTGGTATGGGATAATCACATTTGTAAAGCCTAAGCTTTTTGCTTCCATTATCCGTTTTTGGGCGTAGCTTACGGCCCTTATTTCCCCTGTCAGGCCAACCTCGCCGAAGGCGCAGGTATCCTTTGGGATTACAAAGCCTTTTGCACTGGAAGATACTGCTAAAATTACGGCTAAATCCGCGGCAGGCTCATCAATTTTTAAGCCACCCACCACGTTTATGTAGGCGTCCTGATTTTGCATGCTTATTCCAACCCGTTTTTCCAATACAGCCAAAAGCATGGTCATCCTGTTGTAGTCAATGCCCGTCGCCATTCTCCTGGGAACCCCGAAACCCGTGGGGGAAGTTAAGGCTTGGATTTCAGAAAGGATTGCCCTGCTCCCTTCAATGGCGCAGGTTATGCATGAGCCCTGCGCGTTTTCAGGCCTTCCTGACAAAAGCATTAAAGAGGGGTTGGGAATTTCAATGAGTCCCTCGTCCCCCATTTCAAAAACCCCGATTTCGTTGGTGGAACCGAAACGGTTTTTTACCGCCCTTAAAATCCTGTAGGAGTGCTGGCGGTCCCCTTCAAAGTATAACACGCAGTCCACCATGTGCTCTAAAACCCTCGGGCCTGCGATGGAGCCGTCCTTTGTAACATGGCCCACTATGAAAAAGGCGGTCTGTGTTTTTTTCGCGTACTGCATAATCCTTAAGGTTACTTCCCGTACCTGGCTTACGCTGCCTGCGGCAGAAGTTAACTCATCCAGATACATGGTTTGGATTGAGTCCACAATTACCACCTGCGGGCTGTCGTTTTCAATTACGGATATGCAGCCGTCAAAATTGGTTTCACAAAGGAGGGATAGGTTTTTTGAGTTT
>JAAYMJ010000262.1 GCA_012521455.1 Clostridiaceae bacterium | reverse complement strand
TGGGGAGTTGCTTGAGCCTAGCCACCAAGCAAGCCTGATTTGGTTGATTGGTTTAACTTCGCCAAGGTCAAAGATAATGTATTCCCCATCGCCTGACGCTGACCATCTTGTTGATAGGTCGCCGTCGCAAGCGTTAACTGCGGGGTTGCTTTCTTCAGGTTCGCTTGACGCTTCAACGTTAACGATTTCATAACCGTTTACTCTTGAAACAGTTGTGGTGGTTGTTGTAGTGGTTGTGCCAGGACCGTGGATTTCAATTTCAAGCAAGCTGTTCCATTCGTTTTCAGAGTTCATATGGCCAACCACTTTTACATATCTTGCCCTGTATTCTTTTGACAATACTTTGTCTTCAAAGTTGTTGCCCTTTGCAGGGTCGGATTGCTGGCCCATCAACACTTCTTCCCAGTTTACCTTGTCGGTGGATACCAAGATATCATACCTGGTTGTCCTTGGGGAGTTGCTTGAGCCTAGCCACCAAGCAAGCCTGATTTTGTTGATTGGTTTAACTTCGCCAAGGTCAAAAATAATGTATTCGCCATCGCCTGACGCTGACCATCTTGTTGATAGGTCGCCGTCATATGCGTTAACAGCAGGGTTGCTTTCTTCAGGTTCGCTTGACGCTTCAACGCCTACGATTTCATAACCGTTAGCTCTTGCTACAGTGGTTGTGGTTGTTGCATCAGCAGGAGAACCGTATATTTCGATTTCAAGCAAGCTATTCCATTCATTATCCGAATTTCCGTAGCCGTTTACTCTTACGTATTTTGCCCTTTGAGCAGGGTTGACTTTGATAATGTCAAAGTCGCTTCCTGTATTTGATTCACCGGAGAATACTTTTGTCCAGTTTGACCTGTCAGCGGAAAGCTCAACGTCAAATTTTGTTGTTCTGTTTGGGTTGGAGCTTTTCCACCAAAGAGTCCTGATTTCCGTTATAGTTTTAACTTCGGTTAATTCAAATACTATGTATGGCTGCCCGTCAGCTGACCATCTTGTGTTCTTGTTTCCGTCAAACGCGTTTCTTCCCGGGTTTGCAGGTTCGGGTTCAGCTGATGCTTCATATGCCACAATCTTTAATTTTCCAACTGTGCCATTGTCATAATTTGTTGTAACAGGAATTATTGGATCCGGTCTTGCTACTTCAATCTTTGGAAGGATTCCTGTCTGTATTGCTGATACCATCTTTGTCATTACGTCGATATCTTCGCTCTTTAAATTGATTGATCTATTGATCACGATAAGCTTATTTGAATCGTTCCAAAATACCTTAAGCCCCATAACCTGTTCCGCGAAAGCCCGTAACGGAAGCATTGTTGTGCCGTTGTAAATTACCGGGGCTGTGGGAAGCTGGTATGCAACGCCGTTTATGGTGTAGTTTATGCTTCCAACTTTCATTTGAACGTATTTGTTCTTTGTAATGATGGATACGATTTGTGTCGCTTCGTCCCATTGAACGGTCGCGTCAAAAGCTTCGGCAATAAATCTTACCGGAACTAATGTAACACCATTTTCGATGATTGGTTCCTGATTTAATCTCTTAATATCATTTTTAGCAATTGCATTTTTTTCTCCAACGACCATAACCACAGAGTTGTAAACCGCAGTATTGAAATCAGCCGCGTTTACCATTCCCATACTTACGGTCAGGGTGAAAATGATTGAAAAAATGATTGCCAAACAAAGTTGTTTTTTTGCCATTTGCTAATCCTCCTTAAAATATTAATGAAATAGCTTTTAAATTCCCCTACCTGAAATCTTTAAATTAACCTGCAAATTGCGGGCATTTTTATCATATTTATTATAAAGCCAAAACGCTTTATTGTAAATCCTCAAAAATTATAATCATCTTTAATATTTGATTATATATATAAAAATTTTAATTTTAATCGCTTATTTTTGTCAATATTTATTAATTTTATCTTTTATTTTTTTATTCCCGTCTAATTCCTTGCTTTTTTCAAATTTAAATATTATAATTGAATGTAGGCATTTATTTCTAAAATATAGGAGGTATAAAAATAATGGAAATTAGATATTCCACTCACTGTGAAGACGCGAAACACTACACGACGGACAGATTGAGAAAAGAGTTTTTAATCCAAAACCTTTTTGTGTGCGATGAAATCAAAATGGTTTACTCCCACATTGACAGGATTATCGTAGGCGGGGTAAAACCGGTAGAAAAGACATTGTACCTTGAAGCCGGAAAAGAGCTTGGCGTAAGTTACTTCCTTGAAAGGCGCGAACTTGGCATAATCAATATCGGCGGAAAAGGAACCGTTATTTTGGACGGGCAAGAATATGAGCTAAATAATAAGGATGGCTTATATGTTGGAATGGGGACAAAGGAAGTCGGGTTTAAGAGCGCGGATAAGAATAACCCCGCAAAATTCTACTTCAATTCAGCGCCAGCCCACACCACCTATCCAACCGTTAAAATAGACATTACAAAGGCAAACGCCAGAAAACTTGGAAGCGACGAGCAGTCAAACAAGCGCACAATTTACCAATACATCCACCCCGATGTATTGAAAACATGCCAGCTAACAATGGGGCTTACAATGCTTGAGCCCAACAATATGTGGAACACAATGCCCTGCCATACCCATGAAAGAAGGATGGAAGTTTACTTATACTTTGACTTGCCTGATGATTCCGTTGTATTCCACCTTATGGGCGAGCCAAATGAAACAAGGCATATTGTTGTGAGGAATGAAGAAGCGGTTATTTCCCCAAGCTGGTCAATCCACTCAGGCGTTGGCACCCATAATTACACATTTATCTGGGGCATGGTTGGTGAAAACCAGACCTTTGACGATATGGACCATGTTAACATGAAAGATTTAAGATAAACAGCAAAAATTTATTTGTTAAAAAGGGTGGTAAAAATGATTTTAGATTTGTTTAAATTAGACGGAAAAGTTGCAATTGTTACCGGCGCAAGCACTGGTCTTGGACAAGGCATGGCAGTTGCGCTATCCGAAGCCGGCGCGAAAATCGTGGGCGTGGATTATGTCCAAATGAAGGAAACCGAAGAAATGATAAAATCCCATGGCGGGGAATTTTACGGGATTGTGGCAAATTTGTTAACCATTGAGCCCATTGACGATATTATCAATAAAACCATTGAAAAATTCGGACGCCTTGATATATTGGTAAATAACGCCGGAATTATCAGAAGGTGCGACGCGATTGATTTTTCCGAAAAAGACTGGGACGATGTAATTAACATTAACTTAAAGACCGTGTTCTTCTTCTCCCAGGCTGCCGCAAGGCAATTTATAAAACAAGGCAGCGGCGGCAAAATTATAAACATTGCCTCCATGCTTTCCTTCCAAGGCGGTATCAGGGTTCCGTCTTACACAGCGTCAAAAAGCGGCGTTATGGGAATTACAAGGCTTATGGCAAACGAATGGGCAAAATACAACATTAATGTTAACGCAATTGCACCCGGATACATGGCTACAAATAACACAAGCCAGTTAAGGCAGGACCCTGACAGGAGCGCGGAAATACTATCAAGAATTCCCGCGGGCCGCTGGGGGACACCAAAAGACCTACAAGGCGCGGCGGTATTCCTGGCTTCCGCAGCCAGCGATTATGTAAACGGCTATACCCTTGCCGTTGACGGCGGTTGGCTTGCAAGATAACATAAATTTGAAATTTTAGGGACGGTTTTGCCGTCCCAAAATTTAATATAGGGGGTTTTATTTTGCATCCGGTTAAAAAATGGGGCTTGGAAAAGCTTGCAAAGCATATGGTGGATGTGCTAAACCAAAAAAGTTATGAGGCTTATTATGCGGAAAATGCCGAGCAAGCCAAACAAATGATTTTGGATATGATTCCGAAAGGCTCATCCGTTGCCATGGGCGGGTCCGTTACATTAATGGACATGGGTTTTATTGATATTTTCAGAAACGGGGATTACAAGTTTTTTGACCGCTACCAGCCCATGAGTTACGCTGAGTGCTATAAGGTATATAGAAAATCAATGCTTGCGGACTACCTTGTTACAGGGATTAACGCAATAACTGAAGACGGGCAGCTAGTGGCAACCGACAGTTCAGGCAACCGCACGGGGGGAATTATCTTTGGCCCTGAAAATGTAATTATTGTGGCGGGGGCAAATAAAATCGTAAAAAATTTAGACGAAGCGTTTGCCAGAATTAAGAGGGTTGCGCCCTTAAACGCAAAACGCATCGGGCACCGCACCCCTTGCGCCGAGACGGGGATTTGCCAGGACTGCCAGACCCCCGAGAGGATTTGCAACGCAACCTGTATAATCCACCACGGCATGAAACACAAAGGAAGATATAAGGTAATATTAATTGGTGATGAACTTGGGTTTTAATATTACATAACATAAATGAAAGGAATGATATAATGGCTAAAGTTGTTACTTTCGGCGAAATTATGTTAAGGCTTCAAACCCCAATGTATCAAAGATTTATCCAGGCACAAAGTTTTGACGCGACTTTCGGCGGCGGCGAAGCTAATGTGGCTGTTTCTTTAGCAAACTACGGGATTGACGCATATTTTGTGACAAAGCTTCCCAAAAACCCAATCGCTGACGCTTGTATAGCTGAATTGAGAAAACTTAACGTAAACACTTCCTACATTGCCCGCGGCGGCGAAAGAATGGGTATTTATTTCGTTGAAAAAGGCGCTTCCCAAAGGCCGTCAAATGTAGTGTATGACAGGGCTTATTCCGCTATAAGCCAGGTTGGCGATGACGATTTTAACTGGGACAAAATTTTCGAGGGCGCGGACTGGTTCCATTTCACAGGGATTACCCCTGCCCTTTCCGATAACGCGGCCAAAGCCTGCCTTGCGGCGTGCAAAGCCGCAAAAGCAAAAGGCTTAAAAGTAAGCTGCGACCTAAATTACAGGAAAAAGCTTTGGAGCGTTGAAAAAGCAAACAAGGTAATGAGCGAACTTATGCAATATGTTGACGTATGCATAGCAAACGAAGAAGACGCCGAAAAGGTGTTTGGTATTAAAGCTGAAAATACCGACGTTACAAGCGGAAAACTCAGTGACGAAGGTTACAAGGAAGTTTGCAAAAAGCTTGTTGAAAGATTCGGGTTTGAAAAAGTGGCTATCACTTTGCGCGAAAGCATTAGCGCTTCAGTTAACAATTGGTCAGGGCTTCTTTATGACGGCAAAGAGTTTTACAAGTCAAAACAATACAACATCACAATCGTTGACCGTGTTGGCGGCGGGGACAGCTTCGGCGGCGGGTTAATCTATTCACTTCTTTCAGGCTATTCCATGCAGGATTCAATTGAGTTTGCGGTTGCTGCTTCCTGCCTAAAGCACACAATTGAAGGGGACTTCAATTTAGTATCGTTGGATGAAGTAAAAACCCTGATGAAAGGCGACGGAAGCGGAAGGGTACAAAGATAATATATGGGCGGTTTTCCCGCCCATTACTTTTGGAGGTAAGAAAATGAAAAAAGTATTGGCGTTGTTTTTTGTGTTTTTCATAATCCTTTCAACCCTGTGCGCGTATGGTGATGATGTCATCACCGTTGTGGTAAATGATGTAAAGATTGAGCCGAAAAACGCAAAGGGTGAAATTGTAAACCCCTTTATTTTGGACGGTTCAACCTATTTGCCCGTAAGGGCGGTGGCAGAATCCCTAAATCAAAACGTGGAATATGATGACGCCACAAAATCAGTTTTTATCGGCTCTAAACCAAATGGTGAAGTTAAAAAGAATGATGAAATCACCATTTACATCAACGGCAGCCTTCTAATCCCGAAAGACGCAAACGGCAACATTATCTCCCCTGTGGTTATGGATGGCACCACATATTTGCCAATCAGGGCTGTTGCTGAGGCTTTTTCCAAAGAAGTTACCTGGGATGGCGAAACGAAAACAGTTTACATATCCGATTATAAAGACATTTTTGAGGGAAAGTATTATAAAATATTGAAAAAGGGCACGAATTTAGCCTTGACTGTGGAAGGCGGCTCAAAGGAGAACAACGCAAAATTAGTGTTTTCCGAATACACCGGGGACAAATCCCAAATCTTTTGCATAACCCACATAAAAGACGGCTACTATACCATAATCAACATGGCAAGCGGGAAAGCGGTTGACGTTCCCGCTGAGTCAAAGGAGCCAAAGGTTGAGCTTATTATTTACACAAGAAACGGAAACCGCAACCAGCAGTGGTCTTTCAAAAAGACTGGTTCTTCCTATAAAATAATTTCAAATATCAGTTCCCTTTTCCTAGACGCTAATGATACATATGTAAAACAGGATATTGAAAGCGAAAACGGCCAGCTTTTCGATGTGGAATTTGTATCCGAGCCTTACCTTAAAGAGGTTTTAACTTCCGAAGGCTTTAACCTTTTGAGTGAAAATGAAAAAAGGGCTTTCCGCGCCTACTTATTTACTGACATAGATTTTTCAAAAAGAGTGGCTGCCCAGGCAGAAAGCCTGATTGCTAGCTCGGATTATTTTTCCTTGGACAAAGAAGGGCAGGCGGAAGTATTGCGAAACTGCATGAAGATTACCCCATACTATATGCCCTCCGGGAATGTGAACTTATCCCATAAATCCGACTACACCATTGAAGGGCCTTATGAAGTTGAAAAATACTACCGCTGGGGCGGAAAATGGGAGCCGGGGTTTGGTTATACCATCACCTTTGACGGCGGAAAACACAAAATCACCATGTACTGCCCTGAAGATAATGAAAACGCGAAATACATAGCTAAAAACGTGGCAGAGTCCCTCTCCAATTTCCCATATGAATTTAGAAAATTTGTTACCACCGTATACTATGACCCGGTTAATGATAACACCTACAATGGCTCAAAACATGATTTGTGGATGAGGATAAACTATTTGCCTTCCGTTGAAGGTTCAACCCAGACATTCGCCCACGAACTAGGCCATGTTATGGACTATAACACCGACAGGGGCAACGAGTGGTATGAAGCAATTGCAGCGGACATTGTCCCTGTATCAGGATATGGCAACACCAATAGAAACGAGGATTTAGCGGAATTTTCAAGGCTTTTCTTTATCTCATACGACAAGCCCGACTTGCATAAGGCTATACAAATTGTGTATCCAAACCGGTATAAGGCATTTATAAACATGCTCCACCTGGTGGACCCAGCTTTGGTGGAATTTACGGAAAAACTTCCAAAACTTGAATAACTTTATTGCAAGATTTTAAAGAAGGAACGAATTTTTCGTTCCTTCTTTTTTAGTATTTTTTTATTTTTTCCTTCATAAATTGTATAAAGGTAGTAGTATAATGATATATTTTTAGGAGGTAATAATGGAAAATAATATTTTAGTCAGGAAAAATGAAAATTTAATACTTCATTTTTTCTACCAAATCGGGCTTGGGCTCTGCTGCCGTGAATATCCCGCAAATCCAAGGGGGGAATTTGAGGTTATTTTAAAAGACGTGCAAAATGATTTTGACTTGGATTTAGACGCTGATTTAAACATACATATTGCCTGCCAGGACTCGGCGGGCACCATACTTCATCTTGTTAATTCCAACAACCAGTGGAGAAAATTTGAACTTTTAAAGAGCAAGTCCCAAAGGGTTGAAAAGAAGTATTTCCGTTTAATAAATGTAAACGGGTGGCTAAACTTATTCTACATCCTGCCCCATGAG
>JAAYMJ010000261.1 GCA_012521455.1 Clostridiaceae bacterium | reverse complement strand
TAACCTAAAACTTATCAATGGTTATGAAGACGGCTCCTTTAAGCCAAGAAATCTAATCACCCGTGCGGAAGCGTCAGTGGTATTTTATAACTTTATGTATGTAGAAGGGAAAATCAAATAATGCTTAAAAAAGTATTTGCGTTTTTGATATCAGTTTCGCTTATTCTTATGCCGGTACAAATTGTGCCGGCAAAGATTTTAGATAGTGATTTTTTGGATGAGGCCATAAAAATGCTGGCTGACATGACGCCGGAAGACAGGATGATGTATTTAAGCGTCACCGCGCCTTTTTTGGCAACGGATGACGGGATTGACATTATAGTAGAGCTTGTGGAATCATACGACGGTGAAGAAGACGATATTTTTGACAAGCTCACGGGGCTTTTATTAAACATTGTTGACAAGGATATGCTTTTGGAAAAACTGCCAACAATAAAAGCAATTGAAGAAGGCATCAGGGAAAAATACCTTGAAATACTGTTGCTTAAATTACCCATTGAAATTCCTGATGATGTTTTAGACGGGGCAAACATTTTATACGAAAAGATTTTATCCGAAAATACTAAGCTTGCCAAAATCTGCGAGGAAGATAATATTACCGTGGATGTGTTTGCAAACATAATGCAGGTTTTGTACGACTTAAACGATAAGAAGGCGCCCCTTTCATACAAGAGCGGGAAGTTTTCGGTAATTTCTGTTTCAAAAACTTTGGAAAGCAGGTTTGAAGAATATTTAGATGACAGCTCTGCCCAGGAATTTTACGAAAAAATTGCAGAATATTTAAACGACAGCTTTGCCGCTTCAGACAAAGAAAAAGTTGCAAAGTTTTTGGAAAGCATTAAAGTTGCAAGCATATCGGGTTCATCAAACAACACAAAACCCGGTAACACCGGCGGCGATGGCGGCGGAAATGGCGGCGGCAAGGTAGAAGATAACGAAGAAAAAGAAGATGTCAAAGAAAATCAAAAAAGTGAGATTATCACGATAAAAAATGACCAATACATGCTTTACTCCTTTGCTGCCAATGAAGATGAGATTTTATATAAGATAAATGAGGACAATTCCTTAACCCCTGTAAAACATTCCTATTATAAAGACGGGAAAATTTACGCAAGGCTAATGAACGGGAATTTCACAATTAAAAAGGCAAATCCCATGCCTTTTACCGATGTTTCCGGCTGGAGTGAGCCATATATCAGGGATTTATACATAAGAAACATAATAAGCGGAAAATCTTCTGAATCTTTTGCGCCGAAGGATACCATAAAGCGGGAAGAATTTGTCAAGCTTGTGGTGGAATTAATGGACATTTTGGATAAAGAGGCAAAATGCGGTTTTGAGGACGTGGATACTGCAAGCTGGTTCTACCCGTATGTGGCAAGCGCTTACCAAAAGGGGATTATCAACGGCATTAGCGAAACCCACTTTGGAAGCGGCCTTGACATAAAGCGGGAAGATATCGCAAAAATCGTTTATTCCATCATTTTAAAAATGGGTATGAAGCCGCCCCTTGACAAAACACCAAAGGACATTGACGAAGTTTCCGACTACGCGAAAGAAAGCGTAACCGCCCTATATTCTTTAGGCATTATTTCAGGGGACCAAAACGGGAATTTCAATCCTAAATCCAATGCCACAAGGGAAGAAACCGCAAAGATTATCGCAAACTTGTTAACCTTGTTTGTTTCAAATACCCCGCAAGCCATAGAGGCTTGATTATAAAAAGCGCGCCAAAAGGCTCGCTTTTTTTGTGTCAAAGGCGGTACTTTTTATGGCATTTTTATCAAAAGGCAAAGAAAATAATTTCAAAAATTTTATAGTGTATATATATTAATATAATTTGTAATTATAATATATATCTTGCTTTTTAATAGGACAAGTTGTATAATTATTATGGATTTTTTGTAAAACTAGGAGGCAGGGCGTGCAAGAGTGCAGGACGAAAAACAGAATATGTCTTCTTTTTATGCTGTTTATTATAGTTTTTACATTTATTTTAAACGGCAATTTTGTTTTAAAAGATAATGATAAAAATGAGAATAATACATATATAAGTTATCTTTGTGTTTCCTATCCGGTTTGTTTTATAAAAGAGGCAGATTTTCATTTATTGGCCATTCCTGTTTGCCGGATACTTTTTGTGCCAGGCAATTTCACAGCCGCTGTTTATTTTTTTGTTATCTTATGGGTGTTATTATTATTCCATATACATAACAAAAGCCACTCAACCATAATTGTATGGAATAAAAATAAGGACGGCAAGAAGTAGCAGGTTTGTCCTTATGTAATAATAATAACAGCAAAAAATAAAAAAAGTTAGGGAGGCATCAATTTGTCCAGATTGCAAAGATCAAAAGTTACATTTTTTGTGATTGCGCTAATTGTGGCGCTGCTTGCGTATATTACTTTCGCAAGCCCAACCATTACTATTGCAAACAAAGCCATTACTTTTAAAGGCGTTTCACACATGCGCTACGGGATTGATATCCGCGGCGGTGTTGAAGCGATTTTCAGGCCTTCGGATAAAAGCATTACGCCTACAAGCGACCAGCTTGACTCCGCAAGGAGGATTATTGAACAAAGGCTTGACAGCCAAAATATCTATGACAGGACTGTTACTGTTGAGCCTGAAACGGGAAGTATAGTCGTTAGGTTCCCATGGAAGAGCGATGATACTGACTTTAACCCTCAAAAGGCGATTACTGAACTTGGCGAAACCGCCCGCCTTACATTCAGGGATCCTGACGGCAACGTGATTGTGGACGGCAAAAACGTTGTATCCAGCGTTCCTTCCTATGACCAGCAAACCTTAACCTATGTTGTTGAACTTGAATTTGACTCCGAAGGAGCGCAGGCTTTCTCCGAAGCAACAGGAAGGCTTGTGGGCCAGAATATTGGGATATATATGGACGAAAACCTAATCAGAAACCCTGTCGTTCAAACCCAAATTACCGATGGTAGAGCTTTAATCACAGGTATGACTGACAGGGAGGACGCAAAACAGCTAGCGGATAAAATCAGGGCAGGCGCGCTTCCGTTCTCCCTTGTTTCCGAAAACCACAGCATAATCACCCCAACATTGGGAAGCGGTGCCCTTGATGTTATGGTTAAAGCCGGATTTTTGGCGTTCATTCTTGTTTGCTTATTCATGCTACTTTATTACAGGCTTCCGGGATTTGTGGCTTGCATTGCCCTAACCTTGCAAGCAGTAGGCCAGCTATTGGCGCTATCCATGCCGCAGTTTACATTGACACTGCCCGGTATCGCGGCGGTAATTTTGTCAATCGGTATGGGCGTTGACGCAAACATTATAGTTTCTGAACGTATCAAGGAAGAATTAAACAGCGGAAAACCGCTTAATACCGCAATTTCTTCAGGTTTCCACAGGGCCTTTTCATCAGTGTTTGACGGTAACGTTACCGTTATTATCGTAGCCGTTATTCTTTGGATTTTCGGCTCTGGCGCAATGGATTCCTTCGCATATTCACTACTTACCGGTGTGGCGTTAAACTTCCTAGCAGGGGTTACTGCTTCAAGATTGATGATTTCTTCACTATCAAGATTTAGTTTCTTGAGAAATCCTGCTTTATACGGCGCAAGGAGGGCTGCAAAATGATTAGGTTTTACAAAAAAAGATATGTGTTTATAGGAATTTCCCTCGCTATTATGTTAATAGGTATAATAGCAGGATTTGTAAACGGGATTGACCTTGCTATTGACTTTAAAGGCGGGGCAGTGTTCCGCTATAATTTCACAGGCGAAATTAACACCGAAGAAGCCGACAGGGTTATTTCCGAAGCATTAGGCCGCAATGTTTCCTGCCTGGTTACTTCCGATTTGGCTACCCAGACACAAAGGCTTGTCATTAACGTTGCGGGCAATGAAGGCATTTCATCACAGGATCAGGAAAAACTAGATCAGGTTTTAAAGGAAACATTTGCTGATAATGAACTTGAACTTTACAATTCCACCGTTGTATTGCCTTACTTCGGAAAAAGGTTCTTCAGGGAATGCTTAACCGCAGTATTTATTTCATTCGTACTAATCGTGCTTTATGTATGGCTAAGATTTAGAAAAATCGGCGGTCTTTCTGCCGGCGTTATGGCGCTTGTTGCCCTAATCCACGACGTTTTAGTTGTATTTATCGCGTTTATCGTTTTCAAAATCCCGCTTGATGAAAACTTCATCGCTGCGGCGTTAACCATCATTGGTTTTTCAATCAACGACACCATCGTTATTTACGACAGGATCAGAGAAAATGTTTCTATAATGAAGAAGGCTTCTTTCGAAGAATTGGTTGACACAAGCATCACCCAATCCATAACAAGGTCTGTAAACACAAACCTTGCAACATTTGCAAGCATAACAATCGTATATATCTTTGCACAAATTTATGATATTTCTTCCATCAGAAGCTTTGCGCTTCCAATGATGTTCGGTATTATTAGTGGTTGCTACTCAACCATTTGCCTTGCAGGCCCGCTTTGGGTAATGTGGAAAAATTATCAAAAATCCCACAGAAAAGTTAAAAAAGCGTAAATTCTTAAAAAATCTAAAAGGTCTCATCCATTTTGGACGCAGACCTTTTAGATTAATTAAAGGAGTGTAGAGTTTGGCCCCATTAGTTATAATCGTTACTTTGATATTAGGAGTTATGTTTGTAAATGGTTGGACGGACGCGCCGAACGCGATAGCAACCGCTATATCCACAAGATCTGTCAGCCCTTCCCGCGCCATTAAAATCGCAGTTTTTTGTGAATTCTTGGGCGCATTTACCATGTCCATCATAAGCCCGAAAGTCGCAAATACGCTAAGCAACCTTGTCCAGTTTAAACCCGAGGAAAACGATATGGCCCTTGTGGTTTTGGCTGCTGCCATGTTTTCCATTGTGGTGTGGGCGGTTACGGCCTGGTATTTTGGAATTCCCACCAGTGAAAGCCATGCGTTAATTGCCGGGGTTACCGGGGCTGCCATGGCGCTTGGGGGCTTGTCTTCCGTAAACCTGAACGAATGGTCAAAGGTTATAATCGGCCTTGTTTTATCCACTGTTTTGGGTTTTGGTATGGGCTTTTTGTTTACAAAGTTTATTGAATTTAGCTGCTACAATTTAAGAAGAAGCACCGCAAACAGGATTTTTGCCGCGGGGCAAACCTTTGGCGCAGGAGCGATGGCCTTTATGCACGGTGCCCAGGACGGGCAAAAATTTATGGGGATTTTCCTTTTAGGGGTTTACCTTTTTGACCCTAAGATGGTTTCTGTGAATGAGTTTGGGGAATTTAACATCCCGTTTTGGCTTATCGCGCTTTGCGCATTAACGATTGGCCTTGGCACAAGCGTTGGCGGGTACAGGATTATAAAAGCTGTGGGTATGGATATGGTAAAGTTAGAAAAATACCAAGGGTTTTCCGCCGACGTGTCCGCGGCGCTATGCCTTTTAATTGCCACAATTACCGGTATTCCCGTGAGCACCACCCACACAAAAACCACCGCTATCATGGGTGTTGGCGCATCAAAGAGGCTGTCCGCGGTAAACTGGGGCATTGTTTCGGAAATGGTCATCGCGTGGGTTTTGACCTTCCCAGGCTGCGGGATTATAGCTTATTTTATGGCAAAACTATTTTTGATGATTTTTTAAAAAACAGTGATGAAAGGATTTTGGTATGAGAAACAGGGAAGTAAATTATTTTGACCTATTCATTGAGGAGGCAAAAATTTGCCACAAGGCGGCATTGGAGCTTGAAAAGCTTATAAACGGAAAACTCAATGATGAGGAAAGAATTGCTCAAATCCATCAGATTGAGCATGAGGGTGACAAATTACAGCACACTTTGCTTGACCACCTAAACCGCTCGTTTATCACCCCCATTGAAAGGGAAGATATTATTTTAATTTCAAAATATATTGAAGGCACCATTGACTCCATTGATGAAGTGGCGATCATGTTTAATATGCTGTCGGTGTCAAAGGCAAGGACCGAAGCGCACGCGATGGCAAAGCTGATTGTAAACGGCTCAAAGATACTCCTTGACGCCACCGAGGAATTTAAAAACTTTAAAAAGTCCAAAAAACTCCCTGAACTAATTGTGGAAATTAACCACATTGAAGAAGACGGGGATAAGCTGTATCAAAACGCGGTTAAAGAGCTATTCAGCAAGGAAAGCGACGTTTTGGAAGTTATCAAGTGGCAAAATATATTTGATATTATGGAAACGGTTTTGGACAAACTTGAAGACGCGGCCGACGCGATGGAAAGCGTTATAGTTAAAAACAGCTAATTCCCCCGGAATTTCAGCCTTCACAAACAGTATTTAAATTTAATATTTTTCAATGTTTTAAAATATTTTAAAGCAGATTTTTCTCTGCTTTTATTTTTTATAAGGTGTTGGGTATGGAAACTGAACTGGATATTCACAATATGACAAAGATTGAGGCACGGATTTTGCTTGAAAGAATGATTGATAGCGCCAAAAAAGGTACGCAAATACGGGTAATTCACGGATACCGCAAGGGGAATGAGCTGTTAAAGATGGTAAGAGGCATGAAACACAAGCGCATAAAGCAAAAGATTTTAACCCTGAATTTTGGCGAGACGATTTTGGTTATTGATTAAAATAAATCCGTTACATAAAAACGCCCTGCGGGATGTCAAGCGCCCTTGGGGCGTTTTAACTTTGAGTAAAGGAGGCAGTTAATTAACCCTGATAATAAAATAATTACAACATCGATTGGGACAAGGATGATTTTTGGGATTTTACAACTAATGCGGCGGTTGAAGAAAGCAGGATAATGCTCATAAGAAAGGCAGGGATTGGCGAAATATTTAGGTTTTTGCCCCTAAAAAAGGCTGTAAAACACGCGGATACGCAAAGGCATGAAAGGTTAGGGTAAAGGTTAATTGCGCCGCAAAAGTCCTGATTTTGCTTTTATTTTGCTTTTATTTAGCATTTTAATAAACACAAGTGTTTTGGGGTGCCTATTCCCCTACTCCAGTGCCGTCGGAGAATTTGTTGTTTTTAAAATAATTGTTTTGATAATTTATTATCCCGTGCCCGCCCAGTTTGTTTGCAACATTTTCAATAAACTGGGTGTTTTTTACGGTTATGTTTTGTGAATTTATCACTTCAAAAATATCTTCCCTGTCGGGGACTGCGAAGTTATTTTTAAAAGCGCAGTTATCAATAGTTAAGTTTTTTGTGTTTTTTATATTTACCAATGAAAATTCCTTGTTGTCGTAAAAGGTGCAGTTTTCAAAGGAAATTTCATATGAATTTTCGATGTTTGCTATATAATAGGTGCATTTATAGATTGTGCTGTTTTGAATTTTCGCGCCTTCCACGTTTTTTAAGCTTAAGCCTTCCGTACCGCAGCCATACATTTTGGTGTTTGATATTTTTATATCCTTTGAATCCGAAAATGAAAAAACCCCGCCATAACAAACCCCGCCGTTGGTATGGCCTATTTTTATGTTTGAAATGTTTATGTTTTTGCAGTTTATAAATTTTAATACATAGGCGTACCTGGGCTCTGTTACAATTTCGCAGTTCCCTTTTCCGATCAGGCTGAAATTTATTAGCCCTTCCAATATCAATTCCTGCCCGTCTAACACGTCGTTTGTCCTTATGTTTTGGGTGTTTTTGGCCTTTACTTTTGATAAGTTGTACGTTTTATCATCTAAAATTACGGTTGTGTTGGATTTTATGGCGCTTAACAATTCTTCCTCGCTTGATACTACCACTTCCTCATTTGCGCTGTGGTATAAATAAACAGCCTTTTCTTTTTCGTCCCATAAAACAGTTACATCCAAGGCTTGTGCTATATCCCTGATTGGGGCAAAAACCTTTCCTTTTTTATTTTTCATGGG
>JAAYMJ010000260.1 GCA_012521455.1 Clostridiaceae bacterium | reverse complement strand
ACGTTATCGGCCAAATCGCAAGATAATCCCAAGATAAATAAATATTAATATCGGGGCATGAAAGTGCCCCGATACTTGTTATTTTTAATAAAAAACATTATAATAAAGGATAATACCCAAAAAAGTTCCAAAGGGACGGATGGAGGATTTAATGGGAAACACGGCTATTAAAATGGAAAATATATCAAAATATTTTGGCCCGGTGGTGGCAAATGAAAACGTGTCCTTTGAGGTATTGGAAGGGGAAATCCACGCCCTTTTGGGGGAAAACGGCGCAGGGAAATCCACCCTTATGAACATGCTTTCAGGGATTTACACGCCGGATACGGGCGAAATTTATGTCAGGGGCCAAAAAGTGCGTTTTTCCTCCCCCAAAGACGCCATAAAAATGGGAATCGGCATGGTCAGCCAGCACTTTAAGCTGGTGGAGGTTCACACCGCGGCGGAAAACATTATCGCGGGCGGGGACGAAAAGTTCTTTTTAAATAAAAAGAAGATTTATGAAAAACTAAAAAAAATCACACAGGACTACGGCTTTGAGGTGAATTTGGAAAAGCCGGTTTATGAAATGAGTGTTTCCGAAAAACAGACCATTGAAATCATAAAGGTTTTATACAGGGGCGCAAGGATTTTAATCCTGGACGAGCCCACCGCGGTGCTTACCCCGCAGGAAGGGCAAAAACTTTTTTCTATTTTAAGAAAAATGAAAGCCCAAGGCTGCGCCATTGTAATTATCACCCACAAAATGGCGGAAGTTATGGAAATTGCTGACCGCATAACCGTTTTAAGAAAGGGACAGGCTGTAAAAACCCTTGACAAAGATAAAACCAACCCCAACGAGCTTACGGAACTGATGGTTGGAAGAAGCGTGAACTTGTCCATTGAAAGGCCAGAGACAGAAAAAGTCAAAAATGTTTTCAAAGTAAAAAATTTAACGGTGCGCGACCAGGAAAAGGTGAAGGTCCTTGATGATGTATCCTTTTCAGTGTCCGGCGGCGAGATTTTGGGAATCGCGGGCGTTGCGGGAAGCGGCCAGAAGGAGCTTTGCGAAACCATTGCGGGGCTTATGAGGGCTGAAAGCGGGGAAATCATTTATAACGGCGAAAACATACTGGGGTTGGACCCTAGGAAAATCATAGATAAAGGCATATCCATGAGCTTTATCCCGGAAGACCGCCTGGGCATGGGGCTTGTGGCCTCAATGGGAATGGTGGACAATTTGATTTTAAAAGAGTACTACAAAACCCCCGGGATTTTTGTAAAAAGGCAGGGGGCGGCGGAAAAAGCAAAGGAACTTGTGAAATTGTTGGATATAAAGACTCCCGACATCAACACCCCGGTGAAACTGCTCTCCGGCGGGAACATTCAAAAGGTTTTGGTTGGAAGGGAATTATCCGCGGATTTGCATGTTTTGGTTACCGCCTATCCCGTAAGGGGTCTTGACGTGAACACGAGTTATGCGATTTACGAAATGCTAAACGAGCAGAAGAAAAAAGGCGTTGCCATAATTTATGTGGGCGAAGACTTAGACGTGTTGTTAGAACTGTGCGACAGGATTTTGGTTTTATACGAAGGCAAAGTGGCAGGCATTAAATACTCCAATGAAACCACAAAAGAAGAACTGGGTTTACTTATGGCAGGAATGAAAGAGGGGGGTATCAGCGCGTGAGAATAGTTAGAAAGCCCCAGGTCACGGGATATAAGGCATGGCTTATCCGGGGCGCGTCAATTTTAGTAGCGATAATTATCGGGGCAATTATAATTTCAGTGATTGGCCACAGTCCCATTGACGCATACAAAACCATGATATCAACCGTGTTTAAGAAAAGGACTTTTATTAAGATTTTGCACAAAACCATACCCCTTACCATAATTGCGCTGGGAACCTCCGTGGCGTTTAAAATGAAGTATTGGAACATAGGCGGCGAAGGACAGATTTTAATCGGCGCGTTTTGCGCAAGCTATTTTGCCCTCTTTCACTCCGATTCCATGCCGCAGCCGCTTTTACTTACCGTTATGACCCTTGCCGGGTTTATTGGCGGCGGGCTTTACGCGCTAATCCCGGTTCCCTTTAAAATAAAGTTTAACACCAACGAAACCCTTTTTACCCTAATGCTAAACTATATTGCCTTGCAGTTTATCTACTACCTTGAAGCGGGCCCGTGGCGGGACCCGTCGAAAAAAGGAATGCAGTACATTGCCACATTCCCCCAAAAGGCGATTTTGCCGGACTTTTTAGGGGTCCACATAGGCTGGGTTTTTGCGTTGGTTTTGGTGGTGATTATTCACATATTACTTAAAAAGACAAAGCTTGGGTATGAAATTTCAGTAATCGGGGAAAGCGAAAGCACCGCAAGGTACGCAGGGATTAAGGTTAGCAGAGTAATGCTTGCGGCGGTTTTTTTAAGCGGGGGCTTGTGCGGTTTGACGGGCATGATTCAGTCCTCCGCCTTAAACAGGACATTAAGTAGCGGCCTTTCGGACGGCTCGGGCTTTACGGGGATAATTATAGCCTGGATTGCCCAATTGTCCCCGATAGGGATTGTAATAACCTCCTTTGCGTT
>JAAYMJ010000259.1 GCA_012521455.1 Clostridiaceae bacterium | reverse complement strand
TTCAATTTTAAGAATTTTATAAGGGAGACCATAATTGACGGCAAATACAAAACCCAGTTGGTGAATATCCAGGGGCTCCCGTATTCATCCCTTCTTGCGGTAAGCTCGCCTATTAAATACAATCACGAAACCATCGCGGCGACATTAATGATTGTGCCGATACCTGAAATTGAAAAACTCCGCGGCGAAATTATGATGTATTTTTATATTTCATCACTCATTGCCTTTATCTTTGCGTTTTTCCTTTCATATGTGGTATCCAAGAGGTTTACAAGGCAGCTTAAAAGCATTATTATTGCCGCAAAGGGAATTTCCAAAGGTAACTTTGACATGCGGGTTGAAGTGGTTACCGACGACGAGTTCGGGGAACTTGCCAAAACCTTTAACAATATGGCCCAGTCATTGCAGGACCTTGAGAACATGCGCTCAAGTTTTATTGCCAATGTCAGCCATGAGCTTAGGACCCCCATGACAAGCATTACGGGCTTTATTGAGGGGATAATGGACGGCACCATTAAAAAAGAGGAACAGGAAAAATATCTGGGAATTGTTTTAAACGAGTCAAAAAGGCTGTCGAGGCTTGTTACGGAACTTTTGCAGCTGACGCGGCTTGAAAAGGGGCAGGCTGAGCTTCACATAAGCTCATTTTGCATAAACGAAATGTTAAGGCTTTCGCTTTTAAAATTTGAAAACAGGATTTTGGAAAAAAATATAGAAGTAAACGTGGATTTTGAAAAGGAAAGCCAATATGTTTTAGGGGATAAGGACAAAATTGAGCAGGTGGTTACCAATTTAATTGACAACGCTGTTAAATTTACCAATGAAAACGGGAATATTAACATCAGCACTACCCATAAATCCAATAAAGTTATAGTGTCCATCAAAAACACAGGGGAAACAATCAAAAATGAGGATTTGCCCTATGTGTTTGAAAGGTTCTATAAATCCGACAAGGCAAGGTCGGACGCCCATAGGGGCTTGGGTTTGGGCTTGTTTATCGTAAAAACTATCATTAATTTGCACGATGAAAACATAAGCGTTCAAAGCGATGACACGGGCACTACATTTACTTTTACCCTAAAAGCGGACAAAAATAATGAAGTTTAACATTTTATTCATAGTTTATTAAAAATCATGGTTTATTATATAATTAAAACGAAGCATAACCAATAAACAATGGAAGGGATGGGTGTTATGACTGATTTCGAAAGGTTTGGTTATGAAAATTACGACCAGCCGAAGTTTTATAATGAGACCATACAAAAACCCAAAAAGAAAAAGGACAGGGTATGGCTTGTCGCGCTTGTCAGCGCTATAATCGGCGGGTTGTTGTTCTCAAGCGTGTTTGTGTTCTTCGCGCCAAATATCTTTAAAAGCACCTACGCAATTTATACCGAAACCAACCAGGAAACCATAAACGCAAGGAAAATCGCTTCAGTCGAAGGTTCCTCGGAGCCGCTGTCAATTGTTGAAATAGCTGAGAGGGTTGCCCCGGCTGTGGTTGGAATACAAAACAAAGTTGTATATAACGGCTTTGTGACAAGAACCGTAAATCAGGGAAGCGGCTCAGGCATAATCATTAGCGAGGACGGGTATATTGTTACAAACTACCATGTAATCGAGGGCGCCTCCGACGTAACAGTTATATTAAACACCGGTGAGGAGTATAAGGCAAAGCTTGTGGGGAAGGACTCCAAAACCGATATCGCAGTTATTAAAATAGAGCCTGACCAAAAACTGACAAAAGCAATTTTGGGGGACTCCAACTCCCTAAGGGTTGGGGAACTTGCGGTGGCAATAGGAAACCCCTTAGGGCAACAGCTTTCTGGAACCGTTACAGCAGGAATAATCAGCGCGCTTGACAGAAACATTAAAATTGACAACAAAACCATGAACCTCCTTCAAACAGACGCTGCAATTAGCCCGGGTAATTCAGGTGGTGCTTTAGTTAACCAATATGGCGAAGTAATTGGCATTAATACCGCAAAAATTGAAGCCTCCGGCGCGGAAGGCTTGGGCTTTGCAATCCCGATTTCCAACGCAAAGCCCGTTATCGAAGACTTAATTAATTACG